>CAYGTY010000127.1:0-18151 GCA_964352825.1 uncultured Anaerolineaceae bacterium | reverse complement strand
GGCAGAAGATGGGATAAATCCAGCATCCGCAAACTCTTTTGTTCCAGCCAATCCAGCCGTTGGACAAAGTCATGCAGAATCACCGTATTAGAAAACGAAACAATATAGGACTATACTTTCTAAAATATTCGCCCCTACTTAACCCCAACAATCAGAGTCATGAAGTTAAATTGCCACGGTAAAACACGCTTGAATAGACTCCCGAGATTATCTGCTAGTGGTGTTGTTTTATAGTAACCCTCTGCACGGAATATGCCACCCAGACCCCAAAGTGTGAAGGCATGGCTTGTTGGCTGACAGAGCGCAACTTCAAAGCCAACTTCTTTGACATTATCAATGAGTTGCTGTTGAGTGTAGGTGCTTTCATAGAATTCATCATCGGTTAAAGCACTTGCGCCTGATAGTTTGCGCTTAAATTGCACAAGGCGATAGACAAGGTTGGGATAGGGAATCGTTAATACAACCGCGCCTCCCGGTTTGAGGATACGATAGGCTTCTTTGAGGGCAGGTTGCATCCCATGTTCAAAGTGTTCCAGCACCCCAAAGGATAAATAACTGCCGAATGTGTTTTCAGGATAGGGTAGATGATGAATGTCGCCAGCAGCAAGTGGTAATGTGGGGTCATAGCGTTGCGATTCCACCAGTGCATTGACTGCATAATCTAAGCCATGCACATCGTAGCCCATCTGACGTAAGGCAATCACAACCGCACTCAACCCACTACCCGCTTCGATATGAACATCATCTTTATTCAGAAAAGGAAGATAAGCATTAATTGTCTCTTGGGCGCGTTCCGACTGCACCGCTTCTAATTCAACTTGCATGGATGCACCATCCCAGATACTTTCCCATGCGTTGCGGGTACTGTCATAACGATCAGATTGAGAGTTTGTCATTTTCGCTTACCTATCTGCTGGTGTTCAAACTCGCATTGTAGCAGAGGACAATTGAATTACGAGGCATCTTTCTCATCAGAGGCGGTTAAGTGCATTTCTTTGGGAATAGCAAAGACCCGTCCCAGCGCATCGAGCGCAATTTCAATCGCTTCCATCTCAGTTATTGTCAGATTATTCACATGCGGTATCATCTGTCCAACAGCATAATTCCGTGCAGCTTCCAATTGTTGTAATCCTGCATGATTCAGTGTAATTAACCATTGGCGACGGTCTTCAGGATTACGGACGCGGTCTACCCATGCACGGTCTTCTAAGTTTTTCACGGTTTCACTAGCCGTCTGTAAGCTGACTTGGCGTAGGCGAGCAAGTTCACTAATGGTCATCGGTCCTGCGCTAATGAGAGCCAATGAACGCATTTGTATCATGGTGGCATCATCTTCATTCATTTGCATGCGTGACTCAAAACCACGTTGAAGAATAGGACCCATCGCAATTAATTTTCGTATGACACGAGTTGATAAGTCATTGGTCATCATCATCCGCCTATCCGTTGGATTTTAAAGTTAAAATATAGAGAATTAGGTCAATGTAGGGGAAACTCGCCGAGTTACCCTTACTCTCACAACCTTATTCAAAACGCAGTGCATCAATCGGTTTCATCTGGGCGGCACGGTTAGCAGGAAATGCGCCAAAAAATACACCAATGGAAATAGAGACAATGGTTGCAAATGCGATACTGGTTGGCTGGATAACAATATTCAAGTCAGGGATAAGTGCCGTAAACAATGCACTCAAGCCCATAGCAATCATCGTACCGAGAAAACCACCTAAAACAGATAACATAATTGCCTCGGTGATGAACTGTTGCAAAATATCGGCATTCTGTGCGCCAACAGCCTTCCGCAAACCAATTTCACGAGTGCGTTCAGTGACCGTCACCAGCATAATATTCATAATCCCGATGCCACCGACAACCAGCGATATACCAGCGATCACTGCCAAGAATGTTGTAATCAAGCCTGTGATTGTCGATAGACTATCAAGGAAAGCATTTTGGGCAAAAATCTGGAAGTCATCATCTTCATTCGGTCTGAGGTCATGTTCTTCGCGTAAAACAACACGGACTTGTTCAACCAGCTCGCCTGATGTTTCGGCAGTGAGCGATTGCATCATAATCACCCCAACAGGTAATGAGCCATCTGAAAGGCGTTCGGAACTGATACGTTGATAGAGTGTCGTAATCGGCATAACGATACTTTCCGAACTTTCTTCTGCACCGAGGTCAAGCACCCCAATGACTTCAAAGGATAAGCCGTTAATCTTGACCGTTTCGCCAACGGGATTGCCGATGTCTTCGCCAAAGATTTTTTCAGTCGCTTTGAGGTTAAATACAACCACGCGTTCAGAGTCTTGAACTTCTTGGGCAGAGATAAACCGCCCTGCGACAACATCTAAAGAGACCGCTTCTGTATAATTTTCAGTTACACCCGCCGTTGCAATCGTTGCCTCTGTCGCATCCCAACGCACATCAGTCACAACCTGTGCAACTGGCGAAACAACCTTTGCGGCTGGAACACGAAAACGGTCATTCAGCGCAGTGTAATCGTCCCATGATAAACTCTCGAAGTAGGTTACAAGTTGCTCGGCATCATCTCTATCAGGTCCACCCGGTTGAATATCAATAGTTGAATTGACCTCACCCCAGACAGCAACCAAATTTGACCCAAAGCTAGAAAATTGACCGACAACATAGGTTTCAAATGCTTGTCCAATAGACAATAGCAATACAACAGACATCACGCCAATGGTGATACCTGTCATCGTTAAGAATGAGCGCAACTTACTCGACATTAAGGTCGTCAGTGCAATCCGTAGATTCTCTCTTGTTTTACTAAACATGGTTATTCATACCTCAAGGCATCTATTGGGTTCATGTTTGCCGCTTGACGTGCAGGGATAATCCCAAAGGCAATCCCAACAGCTGTACTGACCGAAGTCGCGATAAACACTGCATCTAATTCCACAGTCAAGACCAATCCATCAATGGCGGAACTGCCTAAGAATGCAACCAGCCATCCGAAGAAAATCCCGATTGCACCACCGACTAAGGATAAAATCACACTTTCTATCAAGAATTGCCAAAGGATTCTATCAGGAGTCGCGCCAACAGCCTTCCGCAAACCGATTTCACGCGTCCGTTCGGTGACCGTCACCAGCATGATATTCATAATCCCGATACCACCAACAAATAGAGAGATACTCGCAATCACGGCAAGCAAAATGGTCAACAAACCCGTAATCCCGCGGACAGCATCTTGGATCGTCGAAGGATTATTGATGGTATAGTCGCGCTCTTCAGGAGAATTCAGAAGGTGTTTGTCATACAAGTATTGGTCAATCTCGCTATCGGTCTGGTCAATCAGATCATTCGATTTGGATTCGACATGTATCGTGCTGACAATCAATTCATTGCCAAATCGGGCAGAATCTAAACGCGTTTGTGCAACCGAAATCGGCACAATCACAGCCGAGTTATCATTGCCAAAAGCTGACCCTCGTGAATCCATCACACCAATAACCGTAAATGATTGATTATCAATCCGTACTTGCTCGCCGACAGGATTAATGGTTTCATCACCAAAGAGATCATCGACCATGTCCAAGCCAAGCAAGACAACTTTTTCGCGGTCTATGACTTGTTGTTCGGTAAAGAATGAGCCGACAATAACATCCCATGAGAGCATTTCAGCAAGATTGGCTGTATACCCACGAGCAGTCGTTGCTTCGGATTCGCCCCTATATTCAACCAAGACAACCACATTATAATTTGCACCCACATCAAATACACTCGGTGCAATCGTTGGATTTTTTAAATTTTCGACATCACGCATGGTCAAAAGGTCGATGCGGTCTCGCGAGTTTGAAACAGGGGGCGATGTACTCACAGACAGTCGTTTTGCGCCCAGCAACTCAAATTCGCTAAAGATGAAGGTTTCGACACCCCGCCCGAGACTAATTAATGCAATGACCGAAGCAATCCCAATAATGATACCGAGCATCGTTAGCCCAGCGCGCATTTTATTGGTGCGAATGGCATCCAGTGCAATACGAATATTTTCGTTCATCAACTGCTCCTAGGTATATTCGCCCTCATCGCCACCATAATACGTGGAATCAAAAATTGCTTGTAGTTCCTTCGCTTCTGATGGGCGTTCACTCTCGCCTGCAACCAGTGGGTCTTTCACACGTTGGTCAGCGATGATTTTGCCATCACGCAACATAATCACACGATTAGTATGGCGTGCAATCCACGGGTCATGGGTCACAAAAATGGTTGTGATATTATTTTTGCGATTGAGTGTTTGGAAGATTTGCATGACTTCTGTCCCACTGCGCGAATCAAGATTCCCCGTCGGTTCATCTGCCAAGATTAACGAGGGTTCAGTCACCAGTGCACGTGCAATTGCCACCCGTTGTTGTTGCCCACCTGATAATTCCGCAGGGGTATGATCAAGCCGTTGCCCCAGCCCAACCGATTCAAGGGCTTCACGGGCGCGTTTGGAACGGTCTTTATAATCACCATAAATCAGTGGCAATTCAACTTGACGAATCGCAGGGGTTCGCTTGAGCAAGTTAAAGCTCTGGAATACAAAACCGATTTTGCTATTGCGAATTTCTGCCAATTGCTTCTCGTTCAGTTTGCTGACATCGACGCTATCCAAGAAATATTCGCCTGATGAGGGTTGGTCAAGCGCACCCAAAATATTCATCAATGTCGATTTACCAGACCCAGAAGGTCCCATAATCGAGATAAACTCACCTTGTTGGACTTGTAAGGTGACACCTTTTAAAACCTGTAAGTTAAATTCACCCATTTCATAAGTCTTGGTAATGTCGCGAATATCAACAACATTCGGCCCATGAACGGCGTTGAGGTAATCAGGTTCTTTCACAAGTGCCGATGACACTACAATATCCTCAGCGAAGTCACCCAGCTTAGCAAGTTCATCTTCATCATCATGTAAGCGAAGCTCAAGCTCTTCTTCGATAATCTCATCTATCTCATGAGCTTCTGCATGAATGGGTTCTTCACTTACCTCAGTAACGACAACGTCCGAATGGTCATGTGTATCTTCTTCGGCATCGTCCGCAGTATCATCATCTTCGGCTTCTATGGTTTCCTCAACCATTTCAGCTTCTGCATGAGTCGATTCATCTATGTCAGTTTCTTCTGCGACTTCATCAGGTTTACTGAATCGTTTTTTTTCCTCAAGCACTTTGATTTGTGCATTGATGTCTTGCATTAGGTCTTTTTGTAAATCTGCATCGATAAGACCTTCTGCGCGTTGTTTGGCATACGATTTGAGTTGTTGTCGGAGAGCCTCAATTTCTGAGGCTATTGTCTCCGACTTTGACTGATTAGCCATTGGTATTTCCTCGGTAAGGAATCTGTTCAACGTCATCGGCAGCAACTAATACAACTTGTTGTCCAGATGTGATACCGCCCATGATTTGGATAAGCTGGTCACCTGATTCACCGATGATAACGGGTATGCGTTGCAAGCCATTCTCTGGTGTTTGAGCAATAACATAAGGTGTGCCTGTGATGGCATCGTTATAGATAAACCGTGCTGATACGCCTAAAGCTCCTTGTACAGAGCTAATCACCACTTGTCCTGTTGCACTCATCCCAGCCCGAATCGGTGCATCGGTTTGGTCTAATACAACGCGAACGTTATATGACACAACCTGAGAATTTTGATTGGGGGTCAATGCAACATGTTCAACCAAGCCTGTGATGTTATCGTCAGGGAGTGCATCGACAATAAACTGAACAGGTTGACCCACACGAACTTGCATAATATCAATCTCATCAATATCCAAGTTCACTTTAAACTGTGAATCGTCCATAATCATGATGGCGTTAAAGGGTGGAATCTCACCAACGGTCATATTAACTTCGGTCACAACACCGCTGAAAGGTGCAATGAGTTCAATATAATCCAATTGTAGTTCGGTTTGTTCTAGCGCAAGATTTGCTAGTGCTAGGTCGATTTGGCTAAATTCAATTTCATCCCGATTCGGTCCATTTAATAGACGTTCAAGCTGTTGTTGGGCTTGTGTCCGTTGCAAGGCTGCCCCAGGTGAGCCACCATAACGCGGTGGACGGGTTAACTCTGCATTGAGTTGCGCGGCATTATAGGCGCGGTTAGCATCCACGGAGTTTAGAGAGTTTAATGCTTGATAATACTGAGCAACACTTGCATCAAAGCGTTCAACAGCATCATCTCTTTCTGGACCCGGCAAAGTAAAGGAGAACAATGGTGTACTAACCGTTGTATCACCAAAATCACCTTCTTCTAGTTCCGCACCCGCTTCTTGGAAACCTTGAATCGTGTCATCACGTTGCATCGCGACTTGCCACATCCGATTTTGTGACAGTTGGAGTTGCATCCGTTGAATTTCGGCTTGCGTTGAGCCTTCACCTGTCAGTACAGTCGAGCCACCAAAGTTCAATTGAGCAGCTTGGAGTGCAGCTTCGGCAGCGGCGAGGTCAACATCGCGTGGTTGACCTAATAATTCATCAAAGCTGAGTTGTTCATTTTGGGTATTAAATACCGCATTTTGGAAGGCGCGATTGATATCATCCCCATCCAAACGAGCCAGCACTTGCCCTTCTTCAACCCGATCCCCGACTTCGACAAGAACTTCTGTGACATGGGCGGAATATTGGAAAGCCAAGCTCACATCACGGCTGGGAACAATTGACCCTGTTGCATTAATCGTATCGGTGACACCCGATGACTGAATAAATGCGGTCTCTAAAACAGGGATGTTGCGCGTTGAATCTTGAGCAACTGTTGTTCCTGTTGATGTGTTGAGCAAGCTAAAGGAAACAACCATAGCGGTAACAACAACAAGCGCATTGATAATTGTTCCGTTGGTGCGTGAATCTGTCAGGCGATAGACTTGCAAGCAGATTGCTAAGGTAAGAACTGCGACGATAATGATTAAAATAGGCATGAGTTAACCTCCGAATAGCCCGCCACCTGTTTGTAGATTCAAGCTGTCGAGGACAACCAGTTCTCCAGGTGCGATACCACTGATAATTTCTGTATTTTGTTGTCCGCGTAAGCCAGTAATGACCATACGTTCTTGGCGTGTACCATCTTCATTTAAGATAATCACAGTAGACTGACCATTGGGGGCGCGACGAACAAAACGGGATGGAATCAGAATTGTATTTTCGACTTCTTCTAATGCGATTTCTGCATCGACTGTCATCCCCACACGTAATAGCGAATCTGAGTCATCTAAAGTCAGTTCGACTTCATAGACAACCACACCATCACGAATGGATGAACGCGGTGCAACTTTGGTAACTGTTCCAACAAACTCGCGCCCAGGGATTGCATCAGCAGTGAAGATGACTTTCATATCGTCTTCAACTTGACCAATATCAATTTCATCGACATAAATCGTCGCGACAAGGGTTTGGATGTCTGTCAGGCGGAGAAGCTCGTTACCCGCTATCACAAGTGATCCATCTTCAATCATAAGATTAGAGACAACCCCATTATGAGGGGCAACCAAAAATGTATCGGCATAATCTTGGCGCGCATTAGACACGTCCAGAACCGCTTGTCCCATTTGTAAATCCAAGCGTTGCCGCGTAAAGTCATTCGGACCCGCTAGCAATTGTTCAAGATTGGCTTGCGCTTGTAACACACCACCATAGGCAGCATTTATACCGGGTTGTTCATTTTCAAGTGCACTCTGCATCTGAAGCCGAGCGATTTCGGCATTAAAAGAGGCTTCCCCAGCAAGGGATTGTAGTGTTTCATAGTAATCGCCAAAGTATCCACCGGGAGCTTGGTCGGCATTGGTTTGCATTTCTTGCGCAGTTTGGAGCAATTCTTGGTATTGAATTTCCATCGCCGCCATGTCCGCATCAGTAACAGCACTGTCTGCTGTGCCCAATCCTGTCCAAGCTGCACGTAAGTTTTCGCTTGCGATTTCTAATTCATCTTCGTCAACATTCATCGTATCAAAATAAGTCAGTTCTGCACGATTCTTATTGAGATAAGCTTGTTGATAGGCAAGTGCTTCGGCATCATTTTCGATTACCGCAAGAATACTCCCCTCAAGGACAAAATCACCCTCTTGGATAAAAATATCCTCAATCCGTCCGCCTGTATCAAATGATAATGCAACAACGCGATCAGATTCGACCTCGCCCGATGCCTCGACGGATGTCCGAACATCACCCAGCGTGACACGATAAACTTGAATGTTGCTGAGTTGTTCTTGTTGTTCTTGTTCTGCCTGCCCCTGTTGACTAAAGTAAAAGCCAAGTGGGACGGCTATTGCAATAAGAATTGCAAAGATTAGGGTTCGTCTAACAACCACTGTCTGTATCCCTTCTTCCTATGTTGACCACGGGCGTGGTGGAATCGTCTCGCAGGCTTCATTTGCCTCAACGAAATCTGCATCGACCCAGCCTTCATAAATATCAAATTCAATGTAGTACCATGATGTGGCTTCGTTACGCCCTGTAATAAGCACGTCTTTATCTTGCGGGGCAAGCCCGACGATATTACCCTCTGCAACCGATGGATACTTACGTAAGTTCAAGTCCACTTGGATGACACCTTCGCAAGCCAGTCCTTCAGGCGTTGGGGTCGGGGTAAAGAAATAAATATCAGGAGGTACTGGAGATGGAATGATTGTATCAAGGCTCAATGGTGTTTGTGTCGGTGCAACTTGTAAGCGTTGACTATTATTAATTGAGCGTTGGCTACCGAGGTTACTCCCACTCGATGGCGGTCCATCATTAATTGCTGTCGGCAATGCAAATGCGACCTCAGTTGGCGATGGAACAGCCTGATTAAGCATTGGGACTGCAAATGCCAATAAAATAATAATAAGACCAATACCAATGCCGAGGAAACCGCGAGCATCATTAGCATCGCCGTCACGCCGACCCAGTACCAGTGTTATTAAACTAAAAATAGCAAACACCAAACCCAGTGTGATGACACCCAGTTCGACTGTATCTTGCTCATTCACGATTTGGTTATCCAGCACGATGGCTAATGCTAGCACCCCGACCATACCCAAAACTGCGATTTGGTCAATGAATGTGGGAGTGCGATTATCAGAGCGTGCCGATAGGATGGTGCGCGCTACATATAAGAATCCTAATGCAGCACCTATCAGTAGTAATACCATGTCTACCTGTTGTCCTTATTGAATCAGTAAATTTTTGTGCAATTTGTAATAAGGGTTGTGAGTTGCGAGGAATCACATATCACAATAAAGAAGAATAAGTTGAGTTGTTGACTCTATTACGTGAAATGATTCACAGAGTCGCAAAATAAGTAAAAAATGTGTAGATTATGAAGTACAGATGAAAATACTTCGGCTACCTGATAATAAGGTTACCTGAGTATTTTTTAATTGTCAACAGAATAAGCATTAAGGTTATGTTTCTTTAATATAAATCGGCTTATTACGCTTTTATTGATGAGGGTTCTGATATGCACCCTTGATAAGCATAGGGGTATTGTGGCTTATGTTTACGTGGCTAGCAATCATCACATCCTCAGTATAACCTGTGTCCACAAGTTCCCTACCAGATACACATGCCAGTAAAACATTGGACAGATTATCTCGATGTGCTTGATAGATAAGTTGGGCGGTATGTGCTTCGGGTGATAGCTTACCCTTTAAATGAGATAGAATCGCCCCTGCTCCAATCAAATCTTCTAATGAAGGGCGTAAGGCTGTATCGGTATCGCTATAGACGAATCGTTCTCCAGCAGGAATAACACTAATTCGCTTCCCTTGTGTTTGGGCATACTCTGCCACTGCACGCGCATTACGCAAACACCCTGCCAATGTGATTGTGTCTCCCGTCGCCATTGATAAGGTTGACCCATTGGGTGATGGAATAACAATTTTGCTCTTGACAGGCAATCTCTGTAAAGATGCTGGGGAAAGTGAAAATTCAGTGTTTGATTGAGGGCGTTTTTTGGCGAGGAATGCCTCTTTTTCTTGGGCATAGACCTCTGCTTTTTGTCCACGCTCCGCAAATGGATAAACAATCGCTTGGCGTGATACCACAATATCAACCGCAGTGCTAAAAGATAAAATATCTACAATGATGATGACATCACTATCTTCAAGTAAAGTATGAATACCATGAATCCCCCATTCACAACGAATATCGTAGCCACTCTGCTTAAGATGAGTCATCGAGAACTCCGCAAGATACACCTATCAGACATTTTGAGCATAACATAAGATTTAAATTATTGACTGTATAGATAAGGTAAGCTCATGATTCGCCTACACCCAACTGAGGAATCTGAATTAACACATATCGCTAGCCTCGAACAACGAGATGATATTCGTCAATTTATTGCTTCCGACACATTAGAAAAGCATCACATCAAATTTTCGAGCGACAACATCACATATCTAACCATCAAAGATGATACCGACTTTGCAGGCTATATGATTCTGGTTTACGAAGCAGAGACGGATAGTGTGGAATGTGCGCGTTTAGTTGTATCAAAACAAGGTCAAGGAATCGGACAACAAGCTCTCGAATTGATGGAAGCCTATTGTAAAACAACCTTTCAAGTTAAGCGCATTTGGTTAGATGTCTTTGATTTTAATGAGCGTGGATACCACATTTATAGCAAGTTGGGCTATCAACAATTTGATACGGGGAGTTATCAGGGCAAGACGTTACTGTATTTAGAGAAGTTTATATCAGAGGGGCAAACCTAATATATTTACCCCACCAATTTGATAGTTTTGACTAACTTGCGAGTGCTTTATCAATAGCACTGCGGAAGGCATCACGGCTAAAGTTAAAGAGACGTTCCTCACCGATAAAGAATGTCGGTGTACCCCGTACTCCTGCATCAAGCCCACGTTGTTGGTCATAACGGACAGTATTGAGATGTGTCCCTGCGTCATAACATTCATTGAGCGCGCTTGTATCAATCCCCAGTGGTCCTGCATTCGCAACCAGTTCTTCACGGGTCGAAATACTTTGTTCAGCAATGGTATACATCATGTCATGGAATGCCCAGAATAAATCGTTGCTCTGGTCAAGGACACATTGAGCTAACTGCGCGCCCATCATGTCATATTGTGGTGAAATAATCGGCACATCGCGGAAAATTAGATTCACTTGCCCATCATATTCATCAATGATTTGCTCAAGAATTCCCGACTCATGAACCCCTTTACAAGCGTGACAGCCATATGCCCCATATTCAATAATCGACACAGGCGCATCAGGATTTCCGTACACAGGGTCAAGGTCAAAGCGTTCATCATATGCACCAGCCTGATTACTGATACCGAATAACACAAAGCCACCCACAATCAAAGCCAAGACCCCAGCAATGATAAGGTTTTGTTTTTTCTTTTCTTGTTCTTTTTGCTTACGCGATGAGCGCGCACTTTTACGTTTTTTTGCCATTCCCATTTTCCTGTTTTAAGCTCAATATAGTCTTACCCCATCCCCAACACATTGGAGGAGATTTAGAGGGGTATTATCCACCCATTGCATCGAGTTCTGCTTGGAGTAAGTCGCGTAAGGTATCAGGGTCCGCACTAAAGATAGGTTGTCCACCAACAAAGAAGGTCGGTGTACCGCGTATGCCTAATTCCGTACCGCGTTGCATATCATAGCGAACGGTTTCGACATGTGTCCCTGCTTCATAACAAGCCCGTAGTGCCTCAGCATCGAGACCAACTTGACGACCGATTTCAATCATATCATCAGCACTAGAGACACCCTGTCGTGCAACTGTATACAACCCATCATGGAACAGCCAATACAAATCGTTACTTTGGTCAAGCGCACATTGGGCAATCTCTGCGCTACGCATATCGTATTGTGGGGAGATAATCGGCATATCACGATAAATCAAATTAACCTGTCCACCAAATTCTTCGATGATGTCCTCAATGAAGCCTTCCTCATGCCAGAACTTACACGCATGGCAACCATATGCCCCATATTCAATCAGCGTCACAGGGGCATCAGGGTTTCCGTATACGGGGTCAAGCTCATAACGACTTGTCGCTTCGGCACTCGGGGGTTCATAACCATAAATATCCGTCTCTGGATGGAATGCCGCCCACGCAAACCAAAAATGCGGAAAGGCATTAATCTGATCCAATTGTGAGCCAGCTAATGAGCCTGCTGTTGCTGTCCCAAAGATATTCCATGTACTGCCTGTTTGGTCATCAACAATATCTATGCCGTTATAACTGAAGGTGAGGACTTCACCATTGAGGTTACGTTCAAACAAACCTGCCATACCCACATCAGTAGACCTATCAATCACATCACTATCTAAGGCACTGACACTGCCTGCTTGCCAAAATGCCACAACACCCGTTTCGGCAATCGTATCGTTAATCACAAATTCCTGCGCCAGTACATCAAATGGATAGGCAACAGAGACATCATTTATATCTGCTCCTAGAACCCGTGCCACAGCGAATAGACGACTATCAATTGGATCACCAAATAAGAAGGGTTGCGCGTTGCTGTCATAGCCGACATAAGGGTTTGTACCGTAGTTGCGCCCCTCTGTGGATAACACCTCACCATCAGGGTATTGTTCTTTGAATGCACCATAGCCAACAACTTGTGAGGGGACAATATCAAGGAATGTGCCTGTGTATGTACCGATAATGCCTTCACCTGTAAATTGTTGCCACCATGATTGGGTTTTGTCATCCCACATAATCAAGTCACTCTTACGCAAAAATCCACTCACCCCTAAGCGCAACACCTCGCCATCCACTGTGCGATTATAGACAATCGCACTATTGCAGAGTGGGCAGAAGGTCACAGCGATGGGAGTTTCGCCAATCACATCATTCGCGACTTCGTGACGCGTCAGAATCGCTAAGGGATAGGCGCGCGCAATACCATCAATTTCAACTGAAATCACAGGCGATTGAGGTTGTAGCCATAGGTCAGCAGTCACTTGGGTATCAAAAAGTGGATTATCTATCGGCGGAATCCCATCTCGCCCAACGCCACCTGATACCAATTCTTCAAAAATACCCTCTTGATACATACATAAATCCATCACATCCCAGACCGTCTGCCAATTTTCAAGGACAGCAGGGTCAGCAAATGGGGTAGGTGGTGTGTCACAAGTCAACTGGGCATGAGATGTGCTGGGTATCAAAAATAAAATTAATGTACTTATCAGTGCTAGACATAGTGTTAGTTTTCGTTGCATATAACATCCTTTTTTATATATTTTAATTTTTTGTATAAGGCAAGCCGTTGTTAATAAATGGGTTACGCATATTTTCGTAGGGGCGTTGCCATGTCTGCGCCCGCGGTTGAACACATGAGTTCAACCCTACAAGTCTAAAAATTAATCGAAGGTCACTTATTTTTGTTTGCCAACGCTTGATACACATATCAAGATTTATATACGATGGTCTCTGGATGGAATGCTGCCCACGCAAACCAAAGATGTGGATAAGCATTGATTTGATTGAGGCTTTCCCCTTTATAAAATCCATCCACCGCTTCACCAAACATATTCCAAATGCTATCAGTCTCGTTATCAAGGAAAACGCCATTGTCATAACGGAAGGACAGCACCTTACCAGAAGACAGTGTACGGTCATACATCATAGCCATCCCGACATCACGCGATTGATCAATATCACCAGCATCTAACGCACTGCTCAGACCTTCTTCCCAGAAGATAACAATCCGTCGCTCATCAACGGTATCATTGAGAACTTGGATATTTTGTAACTCACTATAGGGATAAGCAACTGTCTGACCATTGACCTTAGTCGCAAGGATACGCTCAGTTGCAAATAAGCGATTATCGACTTGTCCATTAAATAAGAAGGGGTTGGAACTGCTGTCATAGCCGACATAAGGATTACGTCCATAATCTCCATTGGGACCGCGCAAAACTTGACCATCAGGATAGCGTTGGGCGAACATTTCATAGCTGATAACTTGTGACTGAATCATATCCAACATATAGCCATTATAATCCCCAACAATGCCTTCGCCCGTCATCTGTTGCCACCATGATTGGGTTTTGTCATCCCACATAATCAAATCACTATTGCGTAAGTTACCGCTGACTCCAAAGCGTAATACCTCACCATCCACTGTTCGGTTATAGACAATCGCACTATTGCATAATGGGCAATAAGTCACCGCAACCGCAAGACCGCCAACTTCGTCATTTACAATTTCATGACGCATCAGGACTTCAAGGGGATAAGCGCGAGCATCACCATTAATTTCAATTGCGATAAGGGGGGACTCAGGCTGTAAGTCAGTTACAACATTGACGGCATCAAAGCGCGGGTTATCAATCGGCGGAATCCCATCACGGGGTACACCACCCGACAAGACTTCATCCATATCAATACTGGTATTATCAAAGTCTGTTTCCCAACCTGATGTTGGTGAGCCAAAGATTCCTCGTCCTACAAAAACGAATGCACCGATAATCAAGGCAAGGTAAAAAATGTCGGGCAGAAATTGTCTTAGTCGTTCCACAAGCGTTCTTTCTGAATTAAGGTTGATTGAGTCGTGTATCAAGGGCAAGACTCAATCAACTACCCTTGATACAGATAATTTAGATATTACAGACCGTAAACTTCTGTGTCTGGGCTAAAAGCTGCCCACGCAAACCAGAAATGTGGGAAGGCATTTACCCATTCCAATTCTGTGCCAAGAAGCTCGCCATCAATAGCTTCACCAAAGGCATTCCATATGCTATCTGTTTGCTCATCACTGAATGTACCGTCACCATTAGCAATAAAGGTCAGCACATCACCATCTACAGTTGCTTGATACATACCTGCTGTGCCTAAGTCACGTGAATTATCAATGATAGAATCATCAAGTGAGCTAGCAACACCTGCTTGGAAGAAAATCACAACAGGGGTCTCACCAATGGTATCATTGACAACAACCTCTGCGCGTAGTGTATCAAAAGGGTAAGCCTTAGAGACATCGCCTATTTTTGTAGCAAGAACATGGTCAACAGCAGAGTCTAAGCGTGTATCAACTTCACCTCGGAATAAGAAGGGTTGACCACCACGACTATCATATCCAGCATAAGGGTTCGTACCATATTGACGACTAAAGCCCGTATCGCGTGACATGACTTCACCATCAGGATAGCGGTCTGCAAATGTACGAAAGCTGATAACCTGTGAGGGGACGAAATCCAGTAATGTCCCATTATAGTCACCCACAAGACCTTCACCTGTTAACTGTTGCCACCATGTTTCTGTCTGGCGGTCAAACATAATCATATCGCTATTACGCAAAAATCCACTCACTCCAAAGTCCAGTACCTCGCCATTCACACGGCGGTCATAGGTGATTGAACTATTACATAATGGACAGAATGTCACAGCAATTGGCACACCATTAATTTCATCATTTGCGATTTCGTGCCACATCAACAAGGCTTGTGGATAAGCACGAGCAACACCATCGACTTCGACAGCAATCACGGGCGAACGATCACTTAACCATTCACTCGCCGCTTCAATTGATTCCATGGCTGGGTCTGCAACTGCTGGGATGCCGTCTTTTGGTGGACCACCCGATAGAAATTCGCCAAAATCAACATCGTCTTCATTACAAAAGTCCGTTGTCCAGTTACTGACGTTTAAATTTCCGGGAAGGCAACTTTCGTCTTGGGCAACACTATCAGATGGATTGAATGCTATCCATCCAATACCAATTGCAAACACCCCCATGAGTATCCATATATAGCGAGGTGATAAGGCGTTGAACATCAGATTTGTCCTTTTTTCATTTCGATATATCGCTATCTTAGATAGGTGTCATTACAGAGTGATTACAGCAGATAGATTAATGATAGACAGCCTAGCTACAAGTGCAGTCCTCATTCACTTAACTCAGGCTATAATTTAGTTTCGTGAATTTGACAGGAGGTTACCACTTGATGAATCGTATTCAACAACTCATTACATCTAAACAAATTGAAGGCAAGGTCATTTATATCTGGGGATCGTAGCAATCGCCCAATTTATCTATCCCATTACAGAGACAGGTAATCTTGCGTTGCTCGTTTTATATCAATTTATCTATGCTTCATTGATATTTGTTGGCATTATCATTGCGCGTGATAAACCCCGCTTAGTGCGATTACTTTATGTTTTTGGTATGATATGGGTTGTGGCTAGTACGATTTATTCACTCAATCAAACAGCTATCTGGGCGAATTTGTTAGCCTATACGACTTATATCGTTTTTCAATTGACCGTGACCATATTATTTCTTCAATATATCTTCAAAGCCCGTCATATTTCCCGCGATGTGCTCTATGCAGCAATAGCTATCTATTTATTGCTTGGCGCAGTACTTGTGCCTATCTATGGCTTAATCGAAACCCTGACCTTTGCCCTATCCAATGGGACAATGAATGCTTTTACAGGCGGTATATCAGTTGAGGGTGCAGTTTTCGTTTGGCAAGAGTTCCTTTATTTTAGTTATGTCACACTAACCACATTAGGATATGGTGATATTTTACCTATGACGATGCTCGCAAAAGTGGCTGTTTCGATTGAAGCGATTGTGGGTGTGATGTATTTAACCATCATTATGGCGCGTTTGGTCAGTTTATATTCGGTTGATTTAAACAAAGATGATGTCCCTAAAAATTGATGTTGGTCTGGAAAACATGTTACAATAACGTTACATTAATACTGTAAACGACAGTACCGAGAGATATTTAAAATTGGACGATACAACCCCTATTCATTTAAGAGTCTTGTTTGATAAATTGTTTGAACGACTTGCGAATAGTGCGAATGAGCAACAACAAGCAACTCTGAAATCACAAATACTAAAAATGCTAGTCGAAGTATCTAATTTGACGAGTGCTTATGTCTGCCAATGGCATCCTCCACAAGTTCACAGTCAAGTTGTCGTTGAATTTATCAGCCAGAATGCCAATTACTTAGAACGCAAATCAGATTTATGGGAAACACACGAGGAAGATTTAGAGAGCGATTTAGGTAAACTGGTATTTTCAGAAAAAACAGGTGTTGATGTTATCCATGTATTTGACTTACCTCATGATAGTATTGACCGACAGAATTTTTTGCAATATGGAGCATGTACTGTCTGCTTTGCTAGAATTCGCGTGGATGATAATTTATGGGGCTATTTGGAGATGTGGGAATCGCGCTACAATCGCAAATTTACAATCGAAGAAGAATCTTTATTTGTCTATGTTGCAAATAAGTGGGCAGACTATATTAAAATATCCTCATAAACGCCAAACGCCCCATATCAGACGGGACGCTTGGTATATCGGGGAAGCCTGTAAATGTCTGGTTTGATGTGGGGGCATAAAACCTAGACGCTTATTACTTTAACAGATTGGCTGGACTCAAAATCTACGGAATGCCTACGTGTCCCCTACGCTCAGGTTAGAATTCTTTTCTATTAAGACTCATCCCAATCAACGATACTTCCATCAACGACAATTGTTTGAAGATAGGCATTAAACTCTTTCATGCTAATAATCTTTGTGTTTGCTTCCAGAAGTTTTCGGATTACGACTTTACTAATATCATCATCCTCAATAGTAACAAAACCAAATCGAGAGATCTTGAAAATCGCATAATCATTATTTACCTCGACTAGCCAATAATCAGAATTTTGATCAGTCCACATATGACGATATTGATTGATAGATTCACTCATATCAAAACCCATTACCACGCAGTATAACCACCATCGACAACGACGTTTGAGCCCGTTGCAAATTTAGAAGCGGAGGAAGCCAGATAGAGAACTGCGTTTGCGACATCTTCAGGTTCACCCACGCGCGCCATTGGGGTCATTCCTAACCACGCCGATTCCAACTCTTTATCGCTCAAAACTGCTTTGGTCATGTCTGTTCCGATGTATCCAGGGGATACACAATTCACACGTACACCACGCGCTGCCCATTCTGCACCCAGTGATTTGGTCAACATAATGACAGCTGCTTTCGATACGTTATAAGCGGTTTGGTCTTGTGGAATATTCGCAATCATCCCCGACATTGAGGCAATATTGACAATCGAGCCTGCCCCACGCTCAAGCATATGCTTACCAACTGCGCGACTACACCAGAAAACGCCATTGAGATTGACATTCATCATGTTCAGCCAATCTTCGTCCGTGGAATCTT
>CAYGTY010000126.1:16997-18205 GCA_964352825.1 uncultured Anaerolineaceae bacterium | reverse complement strand
GACGATGGAATAGCTGTCGGTGTAAGGGATGGTAAGGGTGTCACCGTATGTGTCATTGTTGGCATGAGTGTTAAGGATTCCTCAATAGGAATAAACTGATTATCTGTATCCAAATCTGGTCTTGAGGCAAAAAACCATATCGACATAGTAAGCAACAGAAGAAATACAACAGCAATCAATAACTGCAATCGAATATTAAAACGGCGACGAGGTTGATTCAAGGAGACTATATTGTTAGGAATTTCGCTTTCTATCTGTTGCCATACATCTTCTTTATCTTCAAGGATTTCTGAATTGGATATTCTTGCTCTGCGAACAGATACAGCCGTTTCCAATAGAGGTCGAAGTTGATCTATATATTCAGGATAAATTTGTAGACAGTCATTAATTGTTTGTCCGCTATTAATACGATTGACACAGTCTTCAAATATTTCGATGATAGGTGATTGTGCCATCATTTACTCCCTTTCCCCAACGGCAATCAGTTCACGCAAATTCTGAATCGCACGGAACTGTAGAGATTTAATGGCACTCACACTTTTACCCATAATATCAGCCGTTTCTTGTAGATTAAGCCCTTGACCAAAACGAAGAATAATCACCTCTTGCTGTTCAGCAACCAACAGATTAAGCATATTGCGAATATGCTTAATGTGGCTATTGTCAACAAAAATCGATTCAGGATTATTATCATGTTGGGTCGGTATCCATTCATTTAATGTTGTTTGAGGAAATTGTTTTGCTTTACCATAATGCTTATAGACTTTATTACGCGCGACTTGAAACAACCACGCCCTTAGATTTTTACGGGGTGCATTGTCACCTTGTAATGCTCGTAAAAAATCAAGAAAAACGTCTGAACAAATATCCTTTGCCTGTTCTCTATTGTTTACACGTAAGCGTATAAACTGATGAATCGCAGGAAAGTAGCGCTCATAAATCAAACGGATGGATTCCTTATCATATTGTTGCGCCCGCTGCAACAAGTGATTGTCATCTGCAATATCAGGTAAAACAATTAATATCATAGATTCTTCTCTATACTGTAAATTCTTAGTAATAAAGCCAATATACATATCTATAGAGCATCCCCGAAGGAACACTCTATAAACATTTTTCTAACACAATTTGACTAATACTTAGTCGTCATCATCGTGATCGTCGTTAGAATCATCATCGTGATCATCGTTGGAATCATCATCGTGATC
>CAYGTY010000126.1:1709-16897 GCA_964352825.1 uncultured Anaerolineaceae bacterium | reverse complement strand
TCGTTGGAGTCGTCATCGTAATCGTCGTTGGAGTCGTCATTATAGACATCACCACCTACAGGCTCTGCCCCACCATCATTACTATACCCAAATCCCAGAATCTGACCACTCTCAACAGAAACATCAACTTCCTGTCCCGAGTCTAATTCAATATCCCATACAGCCTGACCATCGTAACCTGTTTCGAGTTCGATACTTACGATCTGAGCATTCGGGTAAACGCGTTGTGCCTCGGCAATGGCATCTTCCAGAGATACATCTATCGCGCTATCACCACTTCCTGTTGTGCCTGACACACTAGATCCAACATCACCACTTCCTGTTGTACCTGACACACTAGATCCAACATCACCACTTCCTGTTGTACCTGATACATTATCGGAAGCTAGATAATCGTCATCTTCTATTATTGCTCCATCATCTAGCGAAATACATAATTCTAAGCCACTTGCCAATTCAAATTCCCAGCATCCTTTTTCAGCATCAAGTTGAAGTTCAATAACTTGATCACCTGCATATTCACTTTGTATGATTATAATAGCTTCATTAAGTGTTAAAGGGGTCGACTCTTCCTCCTGTGCCATTACACCAAGGGTTATAGCAAAAAACGCCATAATAATAACTACTGCGAAACGGATATTGTGTTTCATTGTAAATCTCCTTAATTCATCAACGATTTAATAGAATTTGTCATCCTCAAACATTGTTCTTACTCATAATGTTTTTGGGTGTTCTGCCTCTATAGTTCCGTTAACTCATAAAAAGTTTCGGACAAATTCCAAATTAGTACCAGCGTACCAATTCGATCCACAAAAAGATTAAAGCATTTGCCTTTGCCTAAAAGGTGTCTAATTCGTTATCCTATATAGATGAAAATATTTTTTAAAGGAAATTAATATGCAAAAGCAAGTGTCACCGCAAGGTTTACAAGTATTTCAAGATAACAAGTTTGGTATGTTTATCCATTGGGGACTTTATTCGATTCTCGCTCGTCAAGAATGGGTTATGCACATCGAACAGATTCCACCCGCAGAATATGAAAAACTCGTTCCACAATTTAACCCTGTCAAATTTAATGCCGAAGAATGGGTTAGTATCGCCGCTGATGCAGGGCAAAAATATATTGTCATTACCAGTCGGCATCATGACGGATTCAGTATGTACGATACACAACTCTCCGACTATAAAGTGACCAATACACCCTTTAAACGCGACCCCATCCAAGAATTAGCTGATGTTTGCGCGCGACGAGGCGATGTAAAACTCGGGTTCTATAGTTCACTATTAGATTGGCATCATCCAGCTTATCGTTTTCGGGAAGAATCTGGCTTGGCATGGTCAGATTATGTCGGGTTTCTGCATGGGCAAGTCCGCGAGTTATGTACCAATTATGGTGAAATTGCTTGTATGTGGTTTGATGGAGATTGGCCCGGTCATCACTTTAATGAAACCAACGCCTACTTCGCATCAGGTGGTTCATTTGAATATGAAAAATTATATGGCATGATTCATACTCTACAACCCGATGCCATTGTATTGAATAATCATCATCAAGAGCCACTCCCCGGTGAAGATATACAAGGCTTTGAACAAGACTTGCCAAATTCAAACACAGCAGGTTTTAACCTTACCCAAGCCTCCGACCTACCCCTTGAAGTATGTATGACCATCAATGACCATTGGGGCTACCATTCTGATGCTCACAATCATAAAACAGCCCGTAGCTTAATCCATAAATTAGTACGGTCAGCAAGCCTCAGTGCAAATTTCTTATTAAACGTCGGACCAACAGCAGAAGGCGAAATCTTACCTGTTCATGCCATGCGTTTACGGCAAATGGGGTCTTGGCTTAAACTACATGGTGAATCCGTTTACGGCACACGCGCAGGGAGCATTAAAACACCTGAAGCAGTCGTCAGCACACAAAAGGGTGATACACACTATCTACATGTCCTCGATGATGTTAGTGACGGTGTATATATCAAAGAAGTACCCGATACAATCACATCAGCCTACTTGCTCCGTGACAACTCACCACTGACCTTACAACCTTACCAGCAAGGATATTATATCGCCCTGCCCTTTGACCTGCGCGACCCGTTTGATACCGTGCTTGTGTTGAAATAATATTAGAAATCATAAATACGATAAAGTTCGTAGTGGCGAAGTACATCTCGCCACTACACAAAGTCAAAGGGTATACCGTAATTTAAGTCGATTATCCCAAATCACCCTTGCTTAGAGTTCACTCTAATGATTTACACTAGACCTATCGAAAATATTTTTAACGAGGAGTGAATTCTTATGGAATACCGTTATATGGGTAAGACGGGGCTAAAAGTCAGTGAATTATGCCTCGGCGCAATGACCTTTGGACGGGAAACCACACCCGAAGATAGCCATGCAATTATGTCAGCATTTGTCGATGCAGGCGGCAACTTCATTGACACTGCTGATGTCTATACACGCGGTCGCAGCGAAGAAATCGTCGGCGATTGGTTATCAAGTCAAACACGCGAAGATATGGTCATTGCCACAAAAGTCCGTTTCCCGATGGGTGATGGCGTTAACGAAGTCGGTCTTAGCCGTAAACATATTTTAGATGGCATCGACAAAAGCCTCAAACGCCTCAAAACAGATTACATCGACCTCTATCAAGTCCACTGCTATGATTATGGCACACCACTTGAAGAAACCATGCAAACCCTGAATACCTTGGTCACACAGGGCAAAGTCCGTTACATCGGTGTCAGCAATTTCAAAGGTTATCAAATCCAGAAAGCCAACGACATTGCCAAAGCAAATGGATGGGAACCCTTCACCTGCTTGCAACCTCTCTATAACTTGCTTGACCGCTTCATCGAATGGGAATTAACCGAACTTTGCGAATATGAAGGCATCGGCATTATTCCTTGGAGTCCTTTACGTGGGGGGTGGCTCACTGGGAAATATCGTCGTGGCATGAACGAACTGCCTGATGATGGACGTATCAAAAAAGCCACGGCGGAAGGTTGGTCTGAAAGCTGGGACAATTACGATAATGACCGCACATGGACAATCATCGAAACGATGGTTGGCATCGCTGAAGAAATCGGTAAACATCCCGTCCAAGTTGCCCTCAATTGGGTGAAAAACCGCCCACTGGTGACATCACCCATCATGGGTGTTCGCACCATGTCACAGCTTGAAAGTAACCTCGGTAGTCTCGGCTGGACACTCTCGGAAGAACACACAACAACATTAAATGAAGTCAGCGAAATGTCCCTACCTTACTATCCTTACGGCTTTGTCGAAGGTGGGCGCGGGCGACGTTAATTTCAAATAATTAAATTTGAATAGATACATAAGTCGGGGCGTAGCATAATATCTACGTCCTTACTTTTTCTGAAATTCATACATACAATCAAAATAATAACATCTCATTTTTTATATTCCATATTAAAGCGTATATACTCATGCCACTACTTCAATTTTCAGACATACAACAATCCATCTTACTTGGCTTAACTGGCATCTGGGCATGTTTCTTATTTGGCGGGTTTATCTTCGGGAAACTCAATGATGAACGTACTCGTCGGATGCCAACCCGAACCCGTATGATGTCATCTTTAATACTCGTGATTATCGCTTGGATACTTTTTGCGTTCTTACGAGACACAACTTATGTCGTGCTTGCGCTTCCTGTTGCGATTGGCATGAGTTTTGGGTTTCTTGGAGATTTGTTTATGGCGCAACTCCTTCCTATTAAGGATTATGTGTTGGGTGGAATCGCCTCATTTGGTATCGGTCATATTGCTTATATCATCGGCTTACTATCAGCATCAGAAGATTTCCAACTGTCTGACTCAGCCATACAATGGAGCGCATGGGGCATCTGGTTAGTGATTACCGTCATCCTCTGGTATCTGATTGTCTATCGTGGGAGTGAAAAAACACTTTTGCATAAAGTCGCCCTACCCTATGCCCTACTCCTAGCAAGCACAACAGGTTTTGCAACGGGGCTAGCACTCCAACATCCTGCATTTATCCTCATCACAATCGGCGCAGGTTTATTCTTACTCAGTGACCTCATCCTCGCAACAGAATTATTTAACGGTGCAAGATGGACATACATCGGCGATGTCGTCTGGCTAACCTATGGACCGGGGCAGATGCTCATCGTGATGGGCTTAGCTCTATATTTCATCATATAAGGGTGTGTTAGGGTAAAAGGTGAATTTTCATAGGGCTGATGACCTATGTCAGCCTAAAATGGCTTCTAAAAAGATTCAAGCCGTGACATTAAGAATCTCATAAACACCCGAGCTTTGCTGTTGAGAAATAGAGTCAAACTGTTACAATTGTGATTCCATTAAATAAGAACACAAACACAACTAAAGGACTCTTATGGAACGCGAATTTGTGTGGCGCATATTAACCGATATAGAAGAAGCTCAACAAACCATTCTTAAACGACATTCCCTGCGCGATTATTCTGTTCCTGACCATGTGATTGACCGCTCAATCGGCATCTTTGGTGAACGTGTTTTGCCTGATGAAGCTGTGCGACGCATCATCAAAGCAGTCCGTGACAATGGGGATTCTGCCGTTTTCGACTGGAATCAGAAAATTGATAACATCGAATTAGAAAGCCTTGTTGTATCAGAAGCCGAAATGCAATCAGCCTTAGATGCTATTCCAGCAGAATTACGCCAAGCCTTAGAACATTCTGCCAGCCGTGTACGTGCATTCCACGAAAAACAACCCATCAGCAGTTGGATTGATGCTCAACCACAGGGGTCACTCGGGCAATTGGTGCGCCCAGTCGATTCAGTCGGAGTCTACGTTCCCGGAGGAACAGCACCGCTCCCATCATCATTACTCATGAGCGTGATTCCAGCCCAAGTCGCAGGCGTGAAAGAAATCATTGTTTGTACCCCCCCCAATAGTGGCGATGGCGATATTCATCCATCCATCCTCGCAGCAGCAGCCATCACAGGCGTTACCAAGATGTTCCGCATTGGTGGCGCACAAGCGATTGGCGCAATGGCATACGGTACAGAAAGTGTTCCGCGTGTCGCAACCATCGTCGGTGCAGGTAATTTATTTGTGACCCTCGCCAAACAACAAGTCTATGGTGATGTCGGAATTGACGGCATACTCGGTCCCACAGAGACAATGGTCATTGCCGATGATTCAGCCGACCCTAAATTAGCCGCTGCCGATTTACTGGCACAAGCCGAACATGATGTCCTCGCATCAGCAATATTACTCACGCCCAGCATGAAATTTGCCGAAGCCGTGCGTGAAGAAGTCTACAGACAAACTGAGCTACTAGAGCGTAAAGACATCATCAATCAAGCCATGCACAACCGAAGCGGTACAGTCATTACTGAAAATTTAGAACAAGCCTTTGAGCTCGCCAATGAGTATGCCGCCGAACATCTCTGCCTACTCATCGACAACCCATGGGGATGGATTGGGCAAGTCCGTAATGCAGGCGGTATCTTCCTCGGAGAACATTCTTATGAAGTCCTCGGAGATTACATCGCAGGACCGAGTCATGTCATGCCCACGGGTGGAACAGCCCGTTTTGCTTCACCACTCAATGTCCTAGATTTTGTCAAAATCACCAGCCTCATCGGTCTTGATAAAGCAAGTGCTATTGAACTCAGCCAATCGGCTGAAATCCTTGCTAATACCGAATCACTCACTGCTCATGCCACTGCTGCTAAATTTAGACGGGAGATGAAATCCTAATGTCCGAAACCCTAAAATCAAAAGTCCGCATCCGTGAAGATGTCAAATCTATGAAAGCCTATACGCCCACCACCTCATTGGATGTCTTTGCCGACCGTCTCGGCTTCGCTGTTGAAGACTTGATTAAGCTCGATGCAAACGAAAACCCATTCGGTCCGTCACCCATGGTACAGGCATCACTCGCCAATCTCGCTAACATGAATGTCTATCCCGACCCTGAATCGAATAAATTACGCGATTTATTAGCAACTTATACAGGAGTCGCACGGGAACAGATTTTATGTGGTGCAGGCGCTGATGAACTCATCGAAATCATTTTGCAGTTATTCATTGAACCCAACGATGTCATCATCAACACACCGCCCACCTTTGCCATGTATGGATTTGATGCACCCTTATATTATGGTCAAGTTGTCGATGTTGAGCGCGATAAACACTTTGATTTAGATGTTCCTGCAATTGAGCAAGCTGTTATAGAGCATGATGCAAAACTACTCTTTTTGTGTTCACCAAATAATCCGAGTGGCAATGTCATCAGCGAGGACACCCTAAAACGCTTATTAGACTTACCCACAATGGTTGTCCTTGACGAAGCCTATATTGAGTTTGCAGAACAAGAGAGTGTCGTCAGTTGGGTCAATGACTATCCTAATTTGATTGTGTTACGCA
Organism: uncultured Anaerolineaceae bacterium; assembly: GCA_964352825.1. Taxonomy (GTDB): domain Bacteria; phylum Chloroflexota; class Anaerolineae; order Aggregatilineales; family Phototrophicaceae; genus UBA6055. Next base: position 10,489 of record CAYGTY010000126.1, on the reverse strand, counting down.
CGATGAGCAAATGGGCTGGATTAGCAGGATTACGGGTTGGTTATGGTATTTTCCCATTAGACCTCATGCCCCATCTCTGGAAAATCAAACAACCCTATAACGTCAATCTCGCCGCAGACATCGCCGCCCAAGCCTCATTACAAGACACACCCTACTTAATGGGTTTAGTTCGTAAAATGGTCGAACAACGCCAACGGATGGAAACTGCCTTTGCAGAATTACCCTTTTTATCACCCTATCCAACCCAATCAAACTTTATTTTAAGTAAAGTCACAGGGATGTCGGCGAGTGACTTACGCGATAAACTTGCACAACAGGGCATCATTGTGCGCTACTATAATAAGCCACGTCTACATGACCATATTCGCATCAGTGCAGGCACACCTGAGCAAGTGGATAAGTTATTGAGAGTGTTAAAAACATTTTAGGTTAAGATAACTGCAAAGAACACAAAGAAAGGGGACAGTATGGATAAGCCTAAAGCTAAGAATGGGTATCGTAGTTTACGAGCCTATTGGTATTTTTATATTCCATTGACGATTGTGCTTTTTCTGATGGTTTTCTTCCCGATTCGAATACACATTGAACCCGACTTTACCCGTAATTATGCCCGTTGGCTATCGGATGACAGACTCTTCTACAGTGGAATTTTGTTGTTTTGTGCTATTTGTGCTGTTCAAGTAATTTTGCGATTTCGCAAAAGAAGTAAATTGCTCGTGACTCTAGCTCTCGTATGTGTGTTGCTATCGGGCTTGCAAGTATTTGACGTTATAATTTTACGGGTTGATAGTGCGAGTGGTTGGATGAATAAAATACATTATTCTCCACGTTTTGCAGATGATTCAATTGTCTGTCATACAATATCTGAGCAATCCATCACAGGTAATCGACTATTCTATGTAGCCTATAACATCAACCGATATGATTCTTGGCCCACATGTGGAGGCTGATTATACTATTATCTATGTATGTTAGTTGAAGGTATTTTAACGATAAAGGAATAGAAATGACATTAGGCTATGTCATGTTATCATTGAGGCGTAGGTTACTTGATGTGATGGAGAGTAACAATCGACAATCCGCAGAAGAAATCTTCATCACGCTGTCAACATTGCGAGAGGTTTCCTACGAACAACAGAATGAAAGCCTGACAGCACTTGTTGTTGATTTGGTGGATTCGGCACGCGATGTTGCCTCGGGAGTTAAAGGCAAAGCGGTCATTCCAACAGTTGAAGAAATTCAAGCGCAGTTCCCACCTGTAACGAAATCATCATAAGAAAGAACGATATATGACAAACCGCACAGCACAGATTAAACGTGACACCAACGAGACTCAGATTGAACTCTCGCTCAATTTGGACGGCACAGGGCAAGCAAACATTGATACAGGCGTTGGCTTTTATGACCATATGCTTCACCATGTGGCAGTCCACGGCTTGATTGACCTCAACATCAAGGCAACAGGTGACTTACATATTGACTCCCATCACACCATAGAAGACATCGCCATTTGCATCGGGCGCGCAATTGATGAAGCCCTCACCTCACGCAAAGGCATCAACCGCATGGGAACAGCTTATGTCCCGATGGATGAAGCCCTCGCACGGGTTGTCATTGATTTAAGTGGTCGTCCATATGTCGTCATTAATGCTGAGTTCGTCACACCCATAATGGGACAAATGCCAACTGACTTGGTCATTCATGCCCTAGAGACGATTGCGTTTCATGCTAAGATGAACTTACATGCAGAGGTTCTCTATGGGCGTAATGACCACCATAAAGCAGAAGCCTTATTTAAAGCATTCGGACGTGCGTTATCACAAGCAGTCGCCCATGACCCACGCCGACAAGGTATCCCAAGCACAAAAGGTACATTAACGGAGTAAATAATCATGCAAGAATTTGTCGATTTTACAAAGCAGCTCGCCCAAGCCAGTGGTGATATTATCAATGGTTACTTTCGGACAGGAGTAACTGTCGAAGAAAAAGCCGACGACTCGCCTGTCACCATTGCGGATAAAAAAGCCGAAGAAGTCATGCGCGAGATGATTATGAAACAATTCCCCGAACATGGCATTATCGGAGAAGAGTTCGGTAATCACAAGGAAGACGCTGAGTATCAATGGGTACTTGACCCCATCGACGGGACAAAATCCTTTGTTGGGGGTACGTTCTTGTTTGGGACACTGATTGGCTTGATGAAAGACCGTCAACCGATTCTGGGCGCAATTCATCACTCCGTCACATCTCATTTGCTCATTGGCACAGGAACAGAAGCCAAGCTAAATGACGAAATCGTCACCGTCCGTCAAAACAACAAACTACACCAAGCAACCCTACTCTATACAGACCACTTAGACATTGGGAAATATCAAAATGGGATTGCATTCCAGCAGTTGATGGGACGCACAAAAATCAACCGCACTTGGGGTGATTGTCATGGGTATTTTCTGGTGGCAACAGGCTATGCGGACATCATGTGTGACCCAATTATGAACCTATGGGATATAGTGGCACTCATTCCAATTATCGAAGGAGCAGGTGGCAAAATCACCGATTGGCAAGGGAATCCACCCCTTGATGGCTCAGGCATTATCGCGACCAATAATGAAGAATTGCATACACAAGTCTTACGCGCACTCAATCCTTAACAACAATCTTTAAATATGTCCGAAGTTGTCTTGTTGAACTTGTGAGTCTATACTAAAAATATCTGTAGAATGACCTACCTGTCATTCCGCAGATGATCATATAGGCATTGTCTCGAAAAAATAAACGTGGCTATAGGGCTGATGACCTGTCTCAGCCGAAAATATTCGGAAATTTAAGATTTCTATTTGTAAACTAAAAATTCTTAAGGATAAAAAATGTGGCAATCCAATACTGTTGAAGTGAATTCCCAATCGTTCCATTACACACGCACAGGTGGTGACAAGCCAACCCTCATCCTTGCACATGGGGTCACCGATCATGGCTTATGTTGGACAGCTGTCGCAGAAGCCCTCGAAGCAAATTACGATGTCATTATGGTCGATACACGCGGGCATGGCTTATCATCAAGGACAGAAACCGATTACACTTGGAAAGCACTTGCAGATGATTTGTACAAATTTATTATTGCCCTTGAACTAGAAAAGCCCTTTATTCTTGGGCATTCGCTGGGGGCAATGACCGCGCTAATATTTGCCAGCCACTATCCTGATGTACCCAAGGCAGTCCTATTGGAAGACCCACCCAATATGTGGATTCCCGTGACAACCTCACCACAAGAAGCCGAACAACGCATGGCAGAGTTTCGTAAGAGCATCATCAACCGTAGAGACCAATCACGCGACGAACTCATCGCAAAGCAAAGACAAGACACACCGCAATGGTCAGAAAAAGAAATTCAAAATTGGGCAGATTCTAAACCACTTGTTGACCCCAATGTAAGTTATATCTTTAAAGATGTTCACGATTGGTCAAGCGACTTATCAAACATGACTTGCCCTGCCCTCCTCATCAAAGCCGACCCTGATAAAGGCGCATTGGTTACAGATGAAACTGCAAAAGCATTACAAGAAATTGCGCCACAGCTTCAAGTTGCACACATTAATAACGCAGGTCATAGTATCCACCGTGACCAATTCGATAATTACATGCAGGTTGTAAGAGATTTTTTGAGTCAGTTTTAAGCAAACCCAAAACTTAACGATTCCCAATCCCAACAGGCTGTAAAGTAAAGCTAAGACATAAATTAACTGTTGGGAGACAGACAAATGCAAAGAAAAATCATGCTCTTAGTTACTGTATTTATTTTCACTATCGTTTCCACACTTGTAATGGCACAAGACGAACAACCCCATTGGGGATACGAAGGCGAAGTAGGTGCAGCCCATTGGGGAGACTTAAGTGAAGATTGGGCACTCTGTGGTACGGGTGTTGCACAATCACCCATTGATATTGAGACAGAATCCGCGACAGAAGTCGGCTTAGTGAATATTAGCTTTGAATATGGCGAAACAGCCCTCAACATCTTTAATAACGGTCATACCATTCAAGTGAATGTCGATGAAGGTAGCAGTATCACCTATAACGGCATCACCTATAACTTACTTCAATTCCACTTCCATGCACCCAGTGAACATATGTGGAACGGTGAACACCTGTCTATGGAAATCCATTTTGTACATCAAGACCCCAATAGCGGTAACTTAGCTGTTGTTGGCATTATGCTAAATGCGAGTGACGCAGACAATGCGGATTATGCTGATATCTTCAGCAATTTACCTGCTGAAGAAGGTGAACCAATGGAATCCGATATCATGGTTGACCTCAATGCGATGATTCCAGATGGTGCTGGTTTCTATACCTATCAAGGCTCATTAACCACACCACCCTGTAGCGAAATTGTTCGTTGGTTAGTCCAAGATACAGCAGTTGACCTCAGCGCAGACCAAGTTTCAGCTTTCACCGATATTTATAATGATAACGCTCGCCCCGTCCTAGACATTGGCGCACGCGATTTGTTACATGATAACGACTAAAGTTTTTGATAACTGATTTAAACAAAGAAGCGAAGTATGAAAATATCTCGCTTTTTTATTTGCGACAGAAGTAATTGGTCGAAATAATTGCAACTCTGTAGGGTTGGTGCCGTATTATCAACCCTAAGTGCGCAGACATCACTACTAATCATCGCCCCCAGCCTAGTGTCGGTGGATTGATCGCCGATGAAACTCAAGAAAGCCTCATACGAAATATAACTGGGAATTGTTAAGGTTTCAGCAACAGTAATAGAATTCAAGATATTGCGTACAATGTATTGCAACATAATTTGGCGGGCTATATTTACCCACCCCGTGTTTGACCACGACACTGTGCAGCAGTAAATCCACGACTTATACACTCACGGTAGTCTTGTGCACGGCGACATTGACTTTTTGTCAGACCGCGTTCTTGACATTCATTCGATTTTGTATCATCATTCTGGTCAGAGTCAACCTCAGTGTTATCATCTCCAGAATCAGAATCTGCCGCATCGCATTGTTGTTTTGTCGCAAACCCACGCGATACACAAGACAAAATCTTATCCACACCATCCTCTGGAAAAGCATCACGACATGAAGAACGATTATTATGACCCAAAGCAACACACACTTGGATACGGTCATCAGACTCACCTGTAAACTTATCGCGACAGTCTTCTAAAGTCTCAAAACCAGCACTTCGGCAACGATCCCCAACAGTTGTCGCATCATCACCAACACTCACAGAGGCATCCCCTACACCACTCGCCAAACGACATTCACGTTCAGATAAACCTGATGCTTTACACCGCTCAAAAATCGTAGTCGCGTCGCTATCTGTCCCAACAATTGCATTACATTGTTCGGCAGTTAAACCATTTTTCTGACATTGTGATTTAATTGACTCGCGCTTTTGTCCGCGCTCCAATTCAACCTGTACTTCAGTAATTTCTTCGCGCGTGGGGACTTGCACACGATAATTCACAACCGAAGCATTTTCAACTTTTTCCAATGTTTTGAATCGTTCAATCTGCTCATCTTCCATTGGGCGCAAACCTGATAAAGTCTCGGGGCGTATCGTACCCTCAGCATCCGTTTGAGCATCAATTGTAAAGCCCCCAGGGATACGCACATTCTCCACCTCTGCATAACCATTAATCGCCGTAATGCTAATATCATTCTGCCCTTTAGATTCTAAAACAATGGTTGACCCAATATTGATGTCTACTCCATTTGCATTAATCTGAACTTCTAGACTATTCGGTCCTTGAATCATCAACGAATCAGGAGCTTCATTGCAAACCGATGCCCCCGTACCCGTACTAAAATAAAAGGCTTGCATAGGTGTGCGATTAGTATCTTTTATAATTGGCAGTTGCTCAAAGCTACTTTCGGAGTCAATAATATTCCGAAAAATCCAAGCAGGTTGTCCCTCATAAATAACCCGCACCCACTCGCCATTTTCGCTCAGTCCATCAGCATCCAATTGCGTATCAAATGGAACTGTACCCAATACATACCCTGTGTCTGTTGGAGACAACCGTATATTGGATGAGCTAACAAGCGTTTTCACAAGAATTGGGTCAGCAGGGATAAACACATCATCGGGTGAAACAGCATTTTCAACCTGAACATCACCCAGCAACATAAATACGACTGCCTGCCCCGGTAAAGTATTAGGTACATTCGCTTGAACACTCATCATCGCGATGCCCCATAAATCATTTACTTCATCTAGTGCTGTTGTTTGAATCGACTCTAAATAGGTTAAATCCGCACGGTCAGTCGGTTGACTAAAAAAGTCATCAGCAACATCTTGTAAGAAAGTCGCTTGAACTTGATTGTACGCATAACAAGCCGTATTTCGTCCCATATCAGCACAATTATCATCAACCGATTGCAACGCGCGCTCAACCAGCACGGAGCAATCAGTTTGCCCAACCGCAAGGCTAATGGATAGAACTAAATAGAGAAGAATAAAAGTGATTCTACGGAACATGAGGATACCTCTCAACCTATTCAAACGCTAAAATCAGTATAACATGATTCAGAATATGTAAGAGCTAAGGTCGATTTTGACAAACCACATCATAACAATATGACAAATTACAGTGACAATCCTTCACACTTACCCTAAACTATAAATAAAGAAAGTGAAAGAGAGTCCATCATGAATAAGACTTTCAAACTAAAGTACATTATCGGATTACTCGCTATTGTCACTGGAGCAGTTGCCACATTTGACATAACAATCATCCCGACCATTCGCTACCTTGCAATGTACTTATCTCTTTTTGTCATTGCATTAGTCGTGATCGACAGTGTCTATATTGACATAGACAGAGACCCATCACTCGATAAAATTCAAGACGAACAATAATATATAATAGGGCGAAGTGACTCGTCCTTTTATGTTGATGGCTGAGGTCGCACCCATATCATAGTTGTCTTATCTGTCGGGCGATTAGGGATTTCGCCAAGACGCTGGTAGTGATGTTGGGACAACAAGTCATGATGCTCAGGTTGATGAGCAAATATGATAATCCCGACTCCTCTATCATTAGACATCACGTCTAACTCATCTAAAATTATCATCAAGCCATCTTGTGTTTCTGCGAATAATAAATGCACATCAACATATCCCCAAAATTCGTGTGCAAATAACCCACCTAGCAATCTTCCAGCGTCATCTTCCAATAACAGTAGACGCTCATGTGCCTCAATCAGTTTTACGGCTTCAGCATGTTGAACCAAACCCGTTTCGACAATCTCAAAACTTGATTCAGTAACAGGGTTTTCAACCAGAAATTCACGGTTCAACCCATCAACAGCTAAATCGGTCTTATAAAAATAACTTGCTATATGCCCTTGTGGACGGTTCGGCAGTACACCACATCTTTGATAACCTAGCTTGCGATAAAAGTCAGGTGCTTGGAAATCAATCGTATATAAATAAATCCCATTCAGTCCGATTTGCGATATATAAGATTCAACCGCCAACATAACCTTCTGCCCAATCCCCTGTCCACGCAATTCTTCATCAACCCACACCATTTCGATATATGCCCAGTCACAGGCAATAACTCCAATTGCACCTGCCATGATTTTGTCGTCTTGATCATATACAATCGCAAAAGTACCTTCAGAATCAAACTGAAGCTCAAAATCACCCATCGCAGATTGTACTGTTGAGGCTGTAATTAACGCTTGAATGCGTTCACGTCTTGGGGCATTACTCCAAATTGCTTGCAAACTTGCACCTTCCTTACAACAAATATCACCACAACGAATATTATGATGATGTATTGATATTGGAACTAAAACTGTATTGAGAATTAGTTTGGGATGATTCGCTATTTGCCGTTTAGTTAAAGCGTGGGGTCTTGCTGATGTAAAAATGATACTGCGTCTTCAAACGTATCTTTACGCATATAGTTAAATCTTAAAATACGCATCACCATAGGAATAACTACTTTTATCAGCAACATCGGTTCTCCAATGCCAACGACCCACCCAATATTCTCTTTAACATCCGTGTCTAAACTTAAACCATCTAAAAGTCGGCTAATACTAATGGTTGGTGGTATGGCAGACCCATTATCTAAAAGAATGTGAACAGGTCGTATTCCCCCTCTCACACATCTATTTATACCAGAACTAAGGATTTCTAAGTCATCCATTTCTAGTTTATCATGAACATAAACATGTAAAATACGGTTTGGAGTATGCCAGCTTATTTCAATCGGCATCAATGTCTGTCCTGTCGTTATTATCCGAAAGACATTCTAGCACAAACAATCCATTTTCAGAGAGTAATAAAACAAAAAAGGTGAGACCTTTTACAGCCTCACCCTTTATTATTACCCTTGCAATTGAATGTTATTCAATGACAACAGGTTCAAGTGCACCGACAACAACTGCTTCATTTACAAATACAGGGCTATCAGCACCGTCAACTGTCCCAAATTCATATGTACCAATTTCATCAGTATCATAATGTAACATTGGGAAGAGTGTTTCAGTGATACCATCAGCATCCAGTTCAACGGTCACGTCAAAGTTTACACCTTCACGGATACGTTTTGCACCAATGACGGCACCGGGTGTGCTATCACCAGCATCAGCATGAATCACTAACCAACCACCTTCATCAATCACAGCTTTTTCGACAGTCAATACATTACCCTGTAATGTACCAGCATAAGTAATGGAAGAAGCCGCATCAATTGGGAACACAACAACATTACCATCAACAGCTACTGGACCATCAGC
>CAYGTY010000126.1:0-1609 GCA_964352825.1 uncultured Anaerolineaceae bacterium | reverse complement strand
GGACCATCAGCACCATCAACTGAGCCAAATTCATATTCGCCCATTGTGTTGGTATCGAAGTGCAGCATAGGCCAAATCACGTTGGTTGCTGTACCATCAAGTTCAACCATCAAATCTGTTGTTGTACCAGCAGAGACAGCGGCAAAACCAATAACTTCGCCAAAGCTTTCTGCATCACCAGCATGAATCACAACAAACCCATCAGCATCCATTGTCACACTATCAATCATGACAGAACCATCAACAAATTGATCGCTAGCTGACAAAATTTGGACATTAAAGGTTGGGGTAACAATCTGCTCATCAACAATTACGGGACCATCAGCACCTTCAACTGTACCAAATTCATACTCACCAACTGTATTATCATCAGTATGGAGCATTGCAAATAAAGTATCAGTTGCCATTGTGGTATCAATATCCACAACAACGTTATAACTTAAACCTGTATCTACAGGTGCATAACCGATAACATCACCGAATGTTCCATCTTCAGTCGCAGCATGGATAACAATAAAACCCGGTCCATCGCTCACAACTTCATCAATCCGTACATTATCATTAACGACTACCTGTCCATCAACGATAACATATGGGGTCATCATATCTTGTGCAAATGTTGGAACTGCCAAAAGCAGTATAAAAAGTCCTACGAGAAGGCTTACTGTTCTCGATAATTTCATATATTGTGTTGCCTTTCACTATGTTAACAAATGTACCACTCCTTTACTATAACACAGTGGAAGCACAGTTCATGAGCAGAAGATTTGCAATAACACCCGATTTTATGACATTCTGATAGTGAGCTTATACATCACTCATAACAAAACACATCATCTGAGATAAAACCCCTATTCATCAAATTGGAAGAGCGAACATCCCCCATCCAAAGTCAGAATTGTACCTGTCATATAAGCAGTTTGTGGGCTGGCGAGATAAACAACCGCCTCAGCAATTTCCGTCGGTGTTCCAGGGTCACCCAATGGAATCACCTTGGCAACCCGTGCCGCATATTGGGGTTCTTCACGCAATTGACGACCTGCCAAACCAGCTTCCACAATCCCAGGGGCAATCGCATTAACACGAATACCATAAGATGAAAGTTCACGCGCCATCTGTTTGGTCAGCATATTGACCCCTGCTTTACTGACTGTATAAGGTGTGATTTCTGGCCACGGGATACTGCTCACCCAACTAGAAGTCAGGATAATCCGACCCTGTATTTTATCAGCAACCATTTTCCGTGCGGATGATTGACAGACATTGAAGCACCCCGTCAAATTAATGTCCAAATGATTTTGCCAATTTTCTTGAGTCACCTCAAGGAACGGCTGAGCATCCACAATTCCTGCATTCGAGCAAACAATATCTAGGTTTTCAATATCTGCAATAGCACGATCCACAGCACCACGGTCACGCACATCCACTTGTTGGTAGATCACCATACCATTATGTTCTTGCACATTCACGATTTTATCTTGCACATCGTCCAGTGGTTTAATATCCCACATAATCACATCTGCACCGTTTTTCGCCAGATGAACCGCCATCGCATTGCCTAAATCACCACCTGCACCCGTTACCAAAGCTGTTTTTCCTGAAAGCATCT
>CAYGTY010000125.1:0-18235 GCA_964352825.1 uncultured Anaerolineaceae bacterium | reverse complement strand
AAATATTGGAGAAGGGAGCGAGAAATCTTTCTCTGACAAATTGGGGTGGGGTATATCTATTCTGCCAACACCTTTTGGACAGCGTCAATAATGCTATCGTGGCGTGTACCGTTGCTGACAACCATACCGAGGTTCGGTAAGGTATCGCCTTGTGAGAAATCAAGTGGTGTGCCGTCAATATCGGTGATTGTGCCACCTGCATATTTAACCAATGCGACCCCAGCCACATGATCCCAGATTTTGTGGGCATAGGTCGAGCCATCACGCGGTAGACGCATATATAAATCAGCATCACCACAGGCGACCAACGCATATTTTTCCATGCTATCCAGTTCATTCACAATTGCATCGGATAATCCTGAATATTCACGGGTTAACTGCATCCGTGATTTACTAGCGTGTTGCTTTTCGACACTTTGCACCGTCACAAATTCGCTGGCTTCACTACGGGTAGAGATTGTTACTTTTTCGCCGTCGCCTTCAGCCAATGGCGCACGGTAGGTCGCACCATCACGCGTATAGAATAATGCACCTTCATCGTTATATCCCGGTGCCGCGACGATACCCTCAGCAATTTGCCCATCAATCAATAATCCACAGGCAATCGCATAGTGGCGCAGTGCAATAAAGCCTTTTGTACCGTCAATGGGGTCTATCACCCATGTACGGCTGGCGGATTTACCATTCCCAAAATCGAGCCAAGAGACAACTTCGTCTTCTGTCACAGCGACTCCGAGAACTTCCGCCAAGATTTCGAGGACATTGGCGCGTTGTTCCGCTGAGACCAGTTCCAAAAATTGCTTGCCTGATTCTTCCGACACAACTGCATCATCAGGGTAGACTTGTTGGATGGCACGGCAGATAATCGCTTGTGAACCATAATCAGCAATCGTAACAGGTTCTTTGTTATCCCCGCTGACTTTGGTATTGGAAATCAAATAATGTTCTTGTACTGCACGGCAGACCTTCACCGCATCGCGTACAGCAGAAATAATCGCTTGCATACACTATCCTTTATATCAATGAATATCATGTAGGTATGATAATCGCCTTTGGCTGATAATGATATGTTTTTTTGATGGAAATGAGTCAGTTTATCATCATGATGATTCATCGAAATGATTGAAAACTAACTGTCAAATTTAGAAGATATAGCTAAGTTTAATTCATCTTGAACTCATCTTTATATTATTTTTTACTAATATGCATTCATTTTTGACTCTGTGTAACCCTTGTTTTTCAACAATTATGATACAAAAAATAAAAACCATTCTCATAATATGTAAATTCTGATATTTGTTTATGAGTGTGTAATGAATTAACAAGATGTATGTGTTATTATTCTAATACTAGAAAATATACTCCGAAGGGGGTCATGTGTTATTACCCTTTGATTCCGATGACTATCAAATGCGTCCCGAAGCAGAACGATTTGTTCAATCAGCCCTCGATGCACTTTCTGCTCATGTTGCACTCTTAAATGTCGAAGGCGAAATCCTTAGTGTTAATGCTGCTTGGCGTAACTTTGCTAATCAAAATTCTTTCAAACAAAATGATTATGGCATCGGCTTAAATTACCTAGCTGTTTGCGATAGTTCCGCACAACTCAATTCTCCCGATGCGCCTCAAGTTGCGAATGGGATTCGTGCTATTATTAGAGGAGAGCTTGAAGACTTTCAATTAGAATACCCCTGCCACAGCCCAACTGAAAAACGCTGGTTTGTTGTACGAGTCAGTAGCTTTCGGTGGCAAGATGACTTACGTATTATCGTTGCTCATCAAAATGTATCTGAACTTAAAAATACCCAACTGGAATTAGCGGAGAGTCAAGAACGCATCCAAGCGGTGTTAGATAACATCCCTCATGCGGTCTTTACTGTTGCGCCTAATGGGATTATACAAACCAGTAACCCTGCCGCAGTTCGCATCTTCGGTTACGATATGGATAATTTTACAGGGATGCAAATTACACAATTGATGACACAACCCTTTAATACACGCGGGACATTCCGTTTATTAAATGGTGACCTCGGGCATGAAATTATCGGTAGGCGTTGTGATAATAGCACCTTCCCTATGTACTTTGGTTTGAATCATATGAGCTTAGATGATGGTCAGTTGTATACCGTCATTATTCAAGACATGACAGAACTTAAACGGATGGAAGCCGAAATTATCGAAAAAGAACGCATCACCATTGCCCTACAAAAAGAACGTGAATTGCGCGACTTGAAAAACCGCTTTTTATCGATGATGTCGCATGAATTAAGAACACCTCTGGCTTCTATTCGACTTTCTCACGATATGCTCAAGCAATATGGAGACCGTGCTACAGATGAAGACAAAGCGCAGTTCCTCGATAATATTAATGTCCAAGTGGATCAGTTAAATGAGATGGTCGGCGATGTAATGACCCTCAGTAAATCAGAACGATCTGAACAAGGTTTCGACCCAGAACGTACTGACTTGATTACCTATTGTCGGGATATAGTGGAAGGGTTCCAACTCCACCATTCATTCACCCATAACCTACAGTTTGAATGCCCTGATAATGTTATCATCGCTGAGTTTGATAAGAAGCTCATGCGTCGAGCATTAACCAATCTAATAGGAAATGCTATCAAATACTCGCCTGAAGGTGGGGTAGTTATGCTGAAAATTTGGCGAGATGGTAGTGTTGTTTACTTACAGGTCATTGACTCGGGTATTGGTATCCCTGATGAAGATGTGGACTATTTGTTTGATGCGTTTCATCGTGCATCCAACGTCGGTGGCTTACCCGGGACAGGGTTGGGCTTAGCGATTGCCAAGCAAGCTGTAGATTTGCACGATGGCGAGATCAGCTTCACAACAATTGCAGGGAAAGGCACAACTTTTACTATTCAATTACCGATTCTCGCAACCCAAGACAAAATCTAACTGACGCTAGATTAGTCCGCAACTGTGGGGGCTTGTGAGAAATTAACAACTGCAAGATTATTATCACATGTACCATCGAATATCACGCGTACCATCGGTGACAGTGGCTCACCTGTGAGTGACTCTAATCGCAAAAAGTAAACATCACTCCGAACACTATCCCCTATTTTGATTGCCCAATTATAAAGAGGGGATAGATCTAGGTTGTCACCGATAGGCACAAGCACTTCGTCATCGGTTGTTAAAAGTCTGATTTTTAAAATGCTATCTCCTGTTAGATTGTTCTCTAAATTAAGAACACTACCTGCGATACCTTGCCAATCACATTGCCCATCAGGATGTCTCATATAAGTGACTTCGTCTCGGACTGAGAATGGACGGTTTTCAGGTGTGATTGTGGGTAGTGATTGTGATTGTAGTGAGAGTTGTGTTAGAGTGGCTTCGGCTGCAATACGGGTTGATTGTTGACCAATGGCGAGTTGTGTCTCGCTATAATTGATGGCAGCTTGTGTGCGCTGTTGTTCATTAGCAATCAGTTCAGCCGTTGCCGTCGCATGGATACTTGCGAGCATGGCTTCATCAGTCGCAATCAAATCTGCCTCACGCGCATCCAAACGGGCTTTATCACTGTTAATGGTCAAGATGAGGTTTTGTTGGGATTGGGATTGATTAAACAATTGGGTCGAGGTCATATTCACGATAATCTGTGCATTATTAACTGCGGCAGATGTTCCATATAAGGAATTCTGGGTTGCGTCCGTATTCCATAAAACATTGGAAAGCTGTGGCGCAAACATAAATGCAAACAAGAATAATAATGCACTGGTTGCAAAAAATGTCACTAACGCAACTATCAAACCACTTGCAATTAAGCGACGACGATTGATAACACGCTTCACTTTAATAGGTGGCGGGTTTGATTCAGTTGGTAAATGGTTTGGTTTTTGATTCATGTTTCACCTGAGCTTATGACTTAAGTACTACTCTATTTCCGAAATGGTACTTCATCATCTATACTATACCTTAGTGTCGAATAGAGAGCTTTTACTTCACCATGTCATTCTTATCATCTGAACTAGATACCATTATACGCCAAAATATCGCAGATGAATCGGCTTATAAAGCTATTCGTCAAATGATTGAGCTTGAGCGCACACCTGCGGAAGTCCAATCGCGTTACTTAAAGCAATTACATCACCTTGCAACAACGCGATATAACACATTACAAACGATGTTTGAGGCATATTTAGAAGTCGGTTGTAATGTGTTGGGGATGGATTATGGTATCGTCAGCCAAATTGATGGACAACGTTATCAAGTCCGCGCGTCATACCCCGAAATGTCTCTACAGGGTACATTTAAAGAATTAGATAGTGTGATTTGTAGTTTGATCGTACAAGAACAGCGCACCATTGCTCATCATAATATGAACAGTATGCCCATCTCACCCAAACCTGAGACTGCCGATTATAAAGACCTTGAGAATTATATCGGCACGCCCCTACTCGTTAATAATCGACTATGGGGAACGCTCTGTTTTTATGATAACCAATACAGAGAACTCGCTTTTGTTGAGCATGACCTTGAATTTATTGAATTGATGGCACAAGGTATTAGTAGTGCTATCGAAAATGCTCAAAGTAGACAACGAAGCGAAGTTGCTGAAGGTCGCTATCGTTTGATGTTCGAAAATATTGACACCCCTGTTATTTTATATGAAGTGGACACCCTCCATATTTTAGATGTCAATACCTCCGCTATTAATTTTTATGGGTATTCATATGAAGAGTTCATTGACTTATCAGCTACAGAGCTAAATATGCTCCCCCCAAGTGATGTCAATAATCGTATTATGGAAAATCGTGCAGCAGGTCGCCCTTATACACGTTTTCCACATCGTATGAAATCGGGTGAAATCCGTGAAATCGAAGCCTATATCAGTGATCTTGAGATTGATAATCAGCTGATACGTTTTGCTGTGATTTATGATTACTCTGAACGACATGAAGCAGAAGAAGCTCTAAGACGCTCAGAAGCCAATCTGCGCGCTATCTTTGATAACACCGACCAAATTATGTTCCTTGTGGATGATACCTTAAGTATTGTATCGATGAATCGCGCAGCAAGGGAACTGGTTGAAAGCATTAGTGATGTTACACCACGCCCTGATGCCACCTTACATAATTTTCGCCTAAATGCTGACCAATACCTCGTCAGTGACTATATGCAGATGGCATTGTCAGGTAAGACAATATCCCATGAATCTGTTATTACGTTGCCGAACAACAAGACAATGTATATAGATTACCGTTATGTCGCTGTACGCACACCTGATGATACGATCATCGGTGTATGTGTAACGGGACAAGATATTACAACATTGAAGCTATCCCAAGATGAATTATCCCGTGAACGGAATATCCTCCGTGTCTTGATTGATAACTTACCTGACTCCATCTATATCAAAGATGCTAATGCGCGGATTTTGACTGCGAATCAAAAATATGTACGAGGCACAAACACGCAAGATATAAAAGAAGTGATTGGGAAAAATGCAATTGAGTTATTTCCTGCTTACGGTCAAGACTATTATCGAGATGATGTCCTTGTGTTATCCGGTGCATCTATTAACCAAAAACATCTGAAGGTGCTAATTGATGGTGAAGAACACACTATCGAAACAACCAAGATTCCTCTTCGCAACGATCATAATCACATTGTTGGGCTTGTCGGTGTTGGTAGAGACATCACCACACAGCATATCATCGAATCTGCACTCAGTCGGCGCGATGCAATCCTCAACACAATCAGTAATGCCGCACAACAGTTTCTGACGAATTCGCAATGGCGCGATGGCATCGTTGAAATATTAGAACATCTTGGTAAGGCATTAGGTGTTGATCGGGTGTATATCTTCGAAAATGCTTATATAGATAATGTCTTTTCAGGTATATTACGCTATGAATGGACACGCACAGATATTACATCTTATCGAGAACTTAGACCTAATATGGTTGAACCTTGGGAGTCACAAGACTGGATTGAAATATTCCAGTCAGGGAACTTCGTTGTTTCTAATATTTCCGAGATACCGATTGACGCTCAAATCGCCTATCGTGAACGAGGTGTTGAGTCCACTGTTCTTGTTCCTGTTATGGTTGGTTCATATTGGTGGGGGGTGATGGGCTTTGATATGGCGCTGGAAGAGCGGGATTGGCATCCTGCGGAATTAGATGCACTCATGACATCTGCCCGTACTTTGGCATCTGCTATTCAACGTGAACAAATGGAACTGGGGATGCGCGATAATGAGGAAAAGTTCACACAACTTATCACCCATATTCCCGAAACATTTTGGATATACGACATAGAGTCACAAAATATTATTTATGCGAGTGATAATTATGAGCAGATGTTCGGCTTTACATTACAAGAGCGTGAGAATAACCATTCAATTTTTATAGATGCAGTCCATCCAGATGATCTGGAGCTTGTACATATCGGATTAGAAAAGCAATCCAAAGGTGAAACACTAGAATATGAAGTGCGTATTGTCGATGGTGGTCGTGGTGGCTATCGTTGGTTAAATATTCGGATTTACCCAATCCATGATGAACAGGGTCGGAGTTATCGTATGGCAGGTATTGCCTCCGATATTACCGAACGCAAATTAGCAGAAGAACATCGCGTAACGATGATGGCAGAGCGAGAACGGGTCGCGATTTTGTCTCAATTTGTAAGAGATGCCACACATGAATTCAAGACCCCATTGTCGATCATTAATACGCGTTTATATCTTATGAGCAAAACGGATGACCCTGAACAAAGACACTATAATACGCAACTTATTCATGACCAAGTTAAGAGTATCTCCGAGTTGCTAGAAACCCTGATGTTGATGTCGCGTTTAGATGGGCGCGCACCACTGACTTTTTCACCTATTGATATTAACAACATCTTACGACGACTCCTTCCTGCGCTCCAAAGTGACTATCTGGAACGAAAAGATGATTTTGATATCCAACTTGATGAGACACTCCCGCCGATTATGGGGAATGTGGGTTATATTAGCGAAGCCGTCAAAAACTTAGTTGATAATGCGGTACGATACTCATTTGTCGGTCATCCGATTGAATTACGAACCTATCAAACCCAAAGCCACATCATACTCGAAGTACAAGATTATGGGGTCGGCATATCTGATGAAGACCTCACTCAAATTTTCAAGCGATTTTATCGTAAAGATTCGGCTCATAGTACGCGTGGTTTTGGACTGGGTTTACCGATTGTACAACGTATTGCACAACATCATGGCGGTGATGTAAGTGTAAAGTCCAAATTAGATGAGGGAACAACCTTTATCATGCGTATCCCTAAACTGATAGTTGAGAAATAATAAACACACGAGTCTCAAGGGATTGCAATCTGAGTCTCATGGTACACTCAACAATATATTGAGTGATATATAGGGAGATAAAGATGAGTGACTTTCCGCCGATAGATGAATTAATAGATGCTTTGATGGATGATGCCGACCCACAGATTCGGGCAGAAGCCGCTCGCTTAATTGGGGAGATGTCGCATACCTTAGATGGCGATGACCGCGAATTTGCCAAACAAGCTCTCAACCGCGCCATGACAGATGCTGACCCAATGGTATTGATGTCTGTTATGAATGCCATTGGTCAATTCCCATCTCGTGCTTCTGAACCGATTGATGAAGACGAAGAGGACGATATTGCACCTGTTAAAGCAGATGCCTGTGCTGTTTGTGGTCGCCCAATGGCATTAGTTGACCCTGACACCTGCCAACAAGATGATTGTCCATATCGCTAACCCTACATAACATAATTTTGGGACGGGAACATGAAGTAACCGCCCCAATAGATGCTATTCCACAAGTATGATACGCGGATTGTCTAATACATTGGGTAAGTCAACCACACCACCTAATGCTTCATTAATATAGCCAATCAAAATGTCACGCTCTTGTGTATTCGGGTCAAGAATCCCGCGTGTTTCACTGGCAGATAACAAACTTTGGTATCCATCTCCCCCAGAAGATAAGAAGCCATTTGTGACGATGGTAAACTGTCGTGTCAAATCCCCCTGTGCTTCATAATTATCAACCAAAACATCTTCTGTACCATCTGCTCGTGTGATGATGAGCGTTTTTATTCGGCTCGGGGTCTCAACAGATATTTGGTCGGATAAACTTGGGCGACTCGCATCAAATTCAAGATACGCCCCCGCAATTTGTGGGAAACGTCCATCGGATGCAGGATAACGGCTGATGGAGTTTTCAAAGGTAGCGATCATTTCCGCCCCAGTTAACTCGATAATCACCATATTGTTGTTAAAGGCTAAAGCTGAATTCATCGCAAAGCGGGTGATATTAGGTCCGAGAATTGATGCTCGAATGCCACCACTGTTTTTGAGCGCAACATCCACGCCATCTTCACGCATTCGGTTTGCCCACCATAATGTGGAGTCGGTAATCAAGCGAGCCAGATTGGTTTCCGAGCTACGGATTAGTTCTCGCTCTCCATTGAGTTCAGTTATGGTCGTGCCAATGACTTCAAATTGTTCTTGGATAATCTCTGTTTGGCTGAGGGCATCATAAATAGCTTGCACCTCAGTAGGCACAGTCAGTGGCTCAGGAACAATTTCCGCGAGTAAATCTAGGGCTTCTTGTGTTGTTGCAATCGGTCCACTGCGTTGGTCGATGTCACTTAATACCCCATCTGCATCGAAGGTCACCAACAAATGCCCAACATAACGATAGAAGGGCGCATTATTCACCACGAGGATAAAGTTATTTTCGCTATCAATTCGTACTGTCGGATAATCGGCTTGTGGGCTATCTCCAGCCCGTAAGAAATTGAAAGGACCGATGGTATCGGTTTGTGCCATAAACCCTGTTGACCCTGCTGATACGATAATATCAACACCTCGTAAGAACTGTGCTGATAGTGGGTCGCTTGTGAAATCTTGGGCATGGTCAAGTAGAATAATTTTGTTAATGCCTTGTTCTTCTAGTAAACGGACTTGTTCATTAACCATATCTACAGCCGAGACAAGCGGTTGATTATCGTCTGGATTACGCCCACCCACAAAGTCTAAACCTGGGACATTATTTTCGGGGTTATCAATCACATTAAAAAAATCAGAGGGTGCGCGTCCAATTAAGCCGATGGGTTCACCTGCAATATTGACCCAAACACTCTTTACGACTTTTCCAATATTGTCTTCGATGTTGGTAGCATCTTCCCCAATTTCGATAGGGGGTACACCATCTGCTAATTCGACATTTGAGAAGTCCAGATTCACGGATAAGAAGGGATAATTTGCAGTGGCTAGCATTCGCGCAAAGTCATTGATACCGCCACTAAATTCTTGATTGCCGATGCCATTGGCTGTAACATCCATGGCGTTGAACATAGCAATATCGGCTAACCCACCAGCACCAAATTGCTCAAGCTCTGCCGAGGCTTCATAAAATGGGCTAACGAGTGTGTGATCACCAACTGTGACGTGAATTGTATTAATCCCACCATTCGGTGCGAGTTGCTGCAAACCGTCAACAATAGTGGCATAATTTAGAATCTTGGGCTCTAGTGTGTTGGGGTCTTGGAAGGATGATTCATTATCAGAACTATGGATAATTTGGAGGGTGTAAGGTGAAGCGTCTTGAGCGAATGATGACAATATAAATAACAAAAAGAATAATAAAGTAACTACTAATCGACGATACATTATTTGCCCTTAGTATGTGATAAGGGGCAAGATATAATCTCACCCCTTATGTTATATGTAAAGATAACTTAGTTGCTGTCTGTGATAGGGAATTCCAAACCTGCTGGGTTACGGACTGCGCCGATAATCCCTTCAACCCATCCCGTCACAGCTGTACCATCTTGGCAAGTTGCTACAATCTGATACCAATTGGTACGTTGAGAACGACCAATAATCGGGAATTCAGAACGTCCCGGTAATGAGCAAACAGGATGCCCTTGATGAGGTAAGCTTGGGTAAATGAGGTTTCCAGCGTAACCAATATATAATGTTGGCTGAATGAGTATGCCTTGCGCTTCTACAACAGGTGTCCCTGTGAGGTCGCCCCGAATGATGGTGTGAATATTATTAATCCATCCGCGTGTGCCATCTTCTAGTTCGACAAACCACCAAAATTCAGTGCCATCGTTTTTACCAACGACGTGAACTTCTGTACCACCAGCGATTGTCGTAATAACAGTGTAGCGAGCACTTGGTCCTGTACGGACATTCAATGCACCTGTGTTGACAATCAAATAACCATTTGTCATAACATCAGCTGAGATAGACATGGGTTCAGCTGAAGATGCTTCTACAACAGGTTCCACAATTGAAGGAACAAAAATAATGAGTGATTGGCTACCATCTGCATTGACACGATAAACACTCACACCATCTTCATTAACATCGACAGTCAACCCATTTGCACTACTTTGTGCAGTTGCGGGGATTGCCAGAAGCATAAGAGTCAATAATATAAGACCAAGCCGACGAATTTTTTGGAATCGTAACATGTGTATTACTCCCATAAGTTATGTAATCACTTTATTATAAAACTATACTAGCGAATCGCGCTAATGATTTTTGAATATTGTGCAGATTTTGTCGTTTTTTGTATTCTGCTGGGGTATAATCGCGCGTTGTTGATGACGGTATATTAAAAAATTAGAGGATGTCCAAGACTTATGTTAACCCGTGACGATTTTCTCATTCGTGATGATGTTATTTTTCTGAATCATGGTTCATTTGGGGCATGTCCCAAACCTATCTTTGAACGCTATCAGGCGTGGCAACTGGAACTTGAGCAACAACCTGTCGAATTCTTGGGTCGTCGTCGGGTAGGGTTAATGGAAGACGCAACACAGCATATTGCGGATTATTTGAATGCCCCTGCTAACGAACTTGTCTTTGTTGTCAACGCGACATTTGGCTTGAATACGGTTGCTAAGTCACTTCGCTTAGAAGCAGGTGACGAAATTCTAACCACCAATCACGAATACGGTGCTGTGGATAAAATGATGGGCTTTGTCGCGAGTAAGACAGGGGCAAATATTGTCCGCCATCATGTTCAATTACCTTATACAACAGATGAAGACTTCACATCGGCATTTTTTGAACATGCAACTGAGCGCACCAAGGTCATTGTTATCAGTCACATTACCTCACCAAGCGCACTTATTTTTCCTGTCGAGATGATTTGTAAACGCGCGCGTGAACTGGGCATCTTCACATTGATTGATGGCGCGCATGTCCCAGGGCAACTCCCTCTAGATTTAACTGCGATTGGTGCAGATGCGTATAGTGGTAATTTCCATAAATGGTTATGTGCGCCCAAAGGGTCTGCATTTTTACATGTTCGTGCAGAACATCACGCGATGGTTGACCCATTGGTTGTTTCGCATGGGTGGTATGAAGGTGCAGATTTCTTCATGCAGAATGAGTGGCAGGGAACACGTGACCTTGCTTGCTATTTAACTGTTCCAACCGCAATAGACTTCCAAAAGGCACATCATTGGGAACAAGTCCGTGCAGATTGTCATGCGCTTGCTGTCACAACACAAGCTCGCATTTGTGACGACTTTGGACTTGACCCTTTATCCGAAAATCAATTTTCACAAATGGTTACGATTCCGATTCCTGATTGTGACCATTATGAGCTTGCGAAACGCTTATATAATGAGTTTAGAATCGAAGTTCCGCCAACCACCGTCAATGATAAACCCCACATACGCGTATCTTTCCAAGCCTATACCACAGCAAGAGATGCTCAAGCCTTGATTGACGCACTCCACTCCATTTTTGATTAAACACCAGCAAATTATCATGCAAGACACCCGACTTATTTATATTGTGAGTGGGGTGTCTTATGTCCCAAAATAGTACAGTTTATCAAACTCTATAAAATCTTTTGTGAAATTATCATGACTTTGCATTACACTCAAGTTAGTAGTAATTGTCGGATATGGTTTTATGATTGATATAACAAACATCAAAAAAAATATAACATGGCGTTATATTGCCTTGGTTGTATTCTCGCTCATTGTCTATTTGATATTGGCAATGATGAGTGGACGGGTATTAAGTGCTGATGTTCAACTTCCGACACTGTGGTTTCCAGCAGGGTTTACCTTAGCCTTAGTCTTGCTGGGTGGCTATCGTTATTTGGTTGTTACTGTTATAGGTGTAATCATAATCAGTTCCTTACGGGGTCAACCAATAACACTCGCGCTCTTTATTGCTGTATCCAACACCATCACAATATGGGGTTCTGTATACCTCTTACTGTTCGTATTCAAAATCGATAAACGACTCCAGCAAGTCCGCGACTTCATCATATTAATCATGGTGGGTGGCTTTGGTACTATGTTTATTGGTACGATATTTGCTATTGTGACTCTTATGGTCACAACATCTTATACCCCCATGCAATTGGTAAAACAATTCATCGTTCTTTGGCTTGGGAGTTCAATCGCTACAGCCATTATCACACCCTTTATTTTGTCATGGTACAACGACCGCACATATCCTTCATCACGTCGTCAAGTATATGAGATGATAGGATTACTTGTCTTCACGCATATTGTTGGTTGGTTGGCATTTTCCAATGTATTACAAGTTCAATCTGCACATCATACGATTTATTTAATTGCTCCCAGCTATATTTGGGTAATTATCCGTTTTAAGCTACGTGAAGTCACATTGATTAATGTTATCTTTGTTGGCTTTGTCTTCTGGAATACCTATTCCCCTGAGGGTTTAATTTATAGTTTACCAATCAGCGATCAACTGATATTTACCTATTCAACAATTGGTATTGGCTCATCACTTGCAATTATCCTAAAGATATTAATTGATGAACGTAATGCAATCGAACTCGTCTTGCGTAAAGAACATGACGACATGACCCAAGTTTTGGATACGCTTGGGCAAGGGGTGAGTGTTCTAAATAAAGAGGGGCTATATGAATATGTAAATCCTGCTTTTGCCAAATCAATTGGCTATGACTATGAGGAGATTATTGGAACAGACCCATATCGATTTATCGCTGATAGTTTTAAGCCAGAATTAGAGGAAATCGTAAAACTCCGTCAACAAGGTCTGGCATCAACTTATCAAATTACATTAAAGCATAAAAGTGGCGAAGATGTGCAAATTATGACAACAGGTGTGCCGCGTATAATTAATGGGGAATATCATGGGTCAATTTCTGTCACAACCGATATTCGCCCCATCCTCGAAGCGCAAGAAGCACAACGCAAAAGTGAGGCACAGTATCGTCAATTATTCGAGAATGTGGATGTTGGTATGTTCCGTTATACGATTGATGGAGAACTGTATGCAGTCAATCGGCGTTTAGCGACATTAGTGGGTTATACATCGTCACAAGACCTACTCGATGATGTGAATAACAAAGTACGACAATTCTATGTGATGCCTGACCGTCGTAAACAATTCTATAAACTGCTCGAAGAGAATGGGCATATCGCAGATTATGAGTCGGAAATATATCGTTTCGATGGTGATGGAACAATTTGGATTAGTGAAAGTGCTTATGCAATTTATGATAATAATGATGAAGTGCTTTATTATGAAGGGACTATCATCGACATCACATCACGTAAGTTAGCCGAGCAAGATTTGAAGCGAAGTGAAGAACAATTCAGACAAATTTTTGAGAATTCTCAAATTGGTATGTACCGTACTACGCCAGATGGAAAGACCTTATTGGTCAACCCTTATATGGCAAATTTGCATGGTTATGATACGCCAGATATGATGCTATCCGATTATAGTGAAGATACGCCAGCACGATATGTTAATCCCTTGCGTCGTTCAGAATTTGCTGAAATTTTAGACCGTGAGGGTCAGGTTACAGACTTCGAGTCGGCAGTCTACCGCAGTGATATCGATGATATTATATGGATCAGCGAAAGTGCTTATGCAATCCGTGATGAAGAGAACAACATTATATATTATGAAGGCGTTCTCATTGACATCACTCGGCAAAAGCGATATGAACAAGAAGTGCAACGTAGTGAAGCCTTCTTCCGTGCAATTTTTGAACATTCTGCGGATAGTGTGATTGTTGTAGATACAACCAGCCATATTATAATGGCGAATCGAGCGCATCAACAACTTGTGGGATATTCCGCTGATGAATTAAAAACTATGACAGTTGTTAATTATGTTCATCCAGATGATGTTGCCCGTGAAGAAGCGCTCTTCCAAAATTCTTTAAAAAATAAAGAAGATAGCTATCATTTGAAGCTACGATATATCTGTAAAGATGGGACATTACGCTGGATTGATGCCTCTGTTGGCTTAGTTTGGGATAAAGATGGGCAATATCAATATGCTGTTGGTATCAGCCGTGATATTACGGATGCTCGTAAGACCCAATTAGCTATCGAAAATAGTGAAAAGCAATTCCGTGCAGTCTTTGAAAATGCTCGCATTCCGATTACGATTACACGCGATGATCGGACGATTGATATGATAAACCCAGCTTTTTGCGAGATGCTAGGATATACACCAGAAGAATTAGTACAACGGAAATTTGATGATATTAGTTATCCTGAAGACAATATCCAAAATATTGAACTTTTCCAACAACTTATTCACTATCAGATTGATTCATTTACACTAACCAAGCGGTATATCCACCGTGATCGCTCAATTATATGGGCAAATGTATCGGTGAGTCGCTTTGATGGGCATGTGTCCGATGATAGCGATAATAGAATATACACCATCGCTGTTGCCGAAAATATCACTGAGCGGAAGTTAGCCGAAGAGCGTTTGTTAGCCGAAGTCAGATTAAATGAGCAACTGATTGATGCACTCCCCGGCGTGTTTTACTTATTTAATAAATCGGGTAGATTCCTTCGCTGGAATAAAATTTTAGAGCAGGTCAGTGGATTAACAGCCGATGACATTCAACTCATCAAACCCATCGACCTCTTACCCTTAGACAACCAAGAGGAATTCCGACAAGCCATCACAGAAGTCTATGAAATTGGGTATACCGTCATTGAGACATCAATTTTACATTTAGATGGTCACATAATCCCTTATTTGATGAATGGCTATCTGATTCGTGTTGAAGAAGAGGACTGTGTACTCGCAATCGGGATTGATATTAGCCACTTAAAAGCAACAGAATTGGCTTTGCGCGAGAGTGAAGAACGGCATCGTTCATTATTTGAAAATTCTTTAGTTGGGATGTTTCGGACAACCCTCGATGGGCGTTTTTTAAGTGCGAACCCTGCGTTGATACAGATGTTGGGTTACGACACGGCTGAGGAGCTTTATAAGTTAAATATTTCAACTGATTTATATGCTGATTTTAATGAGCGCGAACAACACATGAAAAGGGTACAAGTTATTGATGATATTATCAATGAGCATACGCCTCGATTGAAGAAAAAAGATGGTGGCATTATCATTACGAGTGTTCGCGTTAAAACAATCCGTAATACAGCAGGTGACATCATTTATTTTGAAGGCAGTATGATTGATATAACTGAAAAATATCACTACGATGAAGCCATCAAGCAAATGAATGTAGACCTCTCACAGCGTATCGACGAAGCTACACAAGAACTGCGCGATAAAAATAAGCAACTCATGGAACTAGACCGCCTCCGAGCAAAGTTCATTGCGGACATGTCACATGAGATGCGAACACCTCTAGCAGTATTGAATACCCGTATTTATCTGTTACAACATAGAAAAAGCGCCGATGATTTAGACCGCCATATTAAAGGTCTACAAATACAACTGGAACGCTTAGAAGAATTTGTGGAAAATGCCTTCAGCTTATCCTTAATTGATATGTCCCGTCAAAATATACAGTTTAATCCGATTTCATTGAATGATATTGTGGAAAATGTGATTACGGCACTTGCCCCCCGTGCGGAAGTCAGTGGATTAACCTTAAGCTATGAGCCTGATTTAACGTTACCGTCTATTATTGGTGTCGAAGGACATCTATCACAGGTCGCTACAAACTTGGTCGGTAATGCCATTAAATATACAAAAGCAGGTTATGTTCATGTGACAACAGGCATGGATAATTTAACAAAACATGTTTATTTGCGCGTTGAAGATAGTGGTATGGGGATTGCGCCAGAAGATATGCAGTATCTATTCTCTCGCTTTTATCGGGGTGAGCGAGCAGGGCAATCAACTATACCGGGGACAGGGTTAGGATTATCGATTGTCCGCGAAATTGTTGATATGCACGGTGGGCATATTGATATTGAAAGCACAATCAATGAAGGCACAATCTTTACCGTGTGGCTACTGCTCGAACCTGATAATTATCAAGAACTTAATGATGCCACTGAGGGTGAATAAGTCCGTATCTCGTTCATTGCACTCGCACATAAACGACTTCCCCCTGAGTTCAACCATTGGTTTAAGGTATCACTTTCATTACGATTCATAATCGCATCACTATAAATGCCCACCCCCCAGCGATAATAACGTTGAGTCTCGTTTGCCCAAGTGCTCAAGGGGCGGTTAATCACACTCGGTCCGCCATTATAACAGCCAAGGGTTAAACCAATATCACCATCCGAGGCATTATAACAATAATTGAGGAATAGCCCTCCACGTTTTGCATTGGTATTGGGTTCGACCATATCTTCGCCTGCTTCAAAATGAAAGGGCATGACCTGAAATAACCCACGCGCACCTGCACTGCTGACAACAGTCGGGTGTCCGCAAGACTCAATCTGCATCACAGTCGCCATCAACTGCCTATCCACATCATACAACACTGACCACTCGCTAATATCATCAGACCAATGCTGAACCGATGGGGCAAAGAAAGGCGCAATCTCGCCATTTCCAGTCGGGGGGGATAATTGGACAATCGCCAAAGACACTTTATCAACAACTCGTTTGGCAACCCCCGCAATATCATCCCAGATAAAGGGAAATACCAAGCCAATCCCCAAAACAACCAATACCCAAGCAGGGACATAATAGGCTGTGCCTTGCTTAATTAATACCCGACTCCCCAAAATTTGAGAGCGTATCAATTTGAAGCAGTATTTAAGGATATTGAAGGGGAATTTGAGACTATAGAGCAATATTGCTTTGACTGTATTTGCCATTATGTTTGAGTACCATCAGCGTACGATAAATTATAATAGAACATTTATTCGTGTGTTGTCAATTGATTTTGTATAAGAATCTTGTGACAAGTATAGTTATAAACCAATATCCAAATCTATCGAATACCTTGTCCTATAATAGGCTAATTTGTGATACGCTTATTAGGTATACTGACACAATGCTTTTAGGGAATATCGTGAACTCAACCCAGCGCAATAGCCTTATTGTATCGAGCTTAATTATTTTCACGCCTGTGGCTTTGGTTGCTTTTGTCTCGGGCATATCCATCACACAATTATTATTCTCGGTCTTTTTTATGTCCCTGTTTTTACCGCTTCCGCTATCTGATACAGGCACGGTACGCTATCAGACCATCCCTTGGATGACGATTTCAATTATTATTTTGAATACCATCTTATTATTTTGGTGGCAGGGTTTTCTGGAAGCTGTGTCATTTGCAACAGTTGATAGTGCAACCTCAGACCAAGCCCTAGAACAGTTTAGAACCCATGTATGGACGTATGGGATTCGTAGTACCTATATTAGAGAAGGTTATAGTATCGGTGCGTTTACATCCATAACCAGTGTCTTTATGCACGGCGACCATGAACATCTGATTGGGAATATGGTTTTCTTATGGGCGTTTGGGCGACGCTTAGAAGATGCTTGCGGTCATTGGCGGTTTCTTGTTTATTATTTAATCGCTGGAATTATTGCTGGGCTGGGTAGTATTTATCTATCACCACCTCATCCATCGGGATTTGATGTGCCAGCAGTTGGTGCCAGTGGTGCGGTGTTTGGGGTCATGGGTGCTTATCTGATATTATTCCCAATGTCTAGAATTCAATGTATGTGGATTCCGGGTATCTTCCCAATTCGCCCAGTTATTATGTTTTTTGGTCATGCGTTTGACTTACCCAATTACAAGAAGTTTCGTTGGACAATTACCATGCCCTCGATTATCGTGATTGGTCTCTACGCTGGTTTTAATTTGCTGGATGCGCGTGAGATTGTTAGCGGAGAGTATCTGCCGAATGCAGGGGGAACATTGGCACATGCCGCGGGTTTCCTTGGTTCGATATTGATATTCTTATTTGTACGTAAAGACCTATTGCGACGCTATATCAAGGGGCGCAAT
>CAYGTY010000124.1:4366-18277 GCA_964352825.1 uncultured Anaerolineaceae bacterium | reverse complement strand
TATATAGGATTTTGATTATTCCACATGTCCTCTCACAATCCATTTCCTGATACCGTGATTCAACAAATTAGCGACAATTCAGTCCATGCCTTTAGTCATCGGCTTGTCATGGATGCGGTTGATGTCTCATTAGCATTAAATCGTCATCTATTGGTCTATGCAATCGAAGGAGTTTTCCAAATTGAGACAGACTCTGCAAGCTGGCGTTTACCTCCCTCAAGAGCAGGGTGGTTGCCAGTCGGCGAAGCGGTTGAATCAAAGATTATTAAACCCGTACAATGTATTTCAATCTTTTTTAAAGAAGATTTTGTGACTAGCCCCAAAAATGAATGTTCAATTTTCAATGCAACTTTACTTATACAAGAAATGTTCAAATATACATTACGTTGGAATGAGATACATGCAGAAAACAGTCAATTATCAGATCGTTTCTTTCTGACACTCTTTGACTTATGTAAAGAACAAATTCAATCGACATCTCTATTTACATTACCAAAAGCAAAATCAACCGAATTGCAAAGAGTTCTAGACTATACACTAGATAATCTTTCCACAAATCTTCAACTTGCCGAGCTTGCCAACTTAGTTTCACTGAGCACGCGTTCGCTCACACGTCGTTTTCAAAATGAGATTCATATGACTTGGACACAATATCTTCTGCAAGCACGGATGATGCGTGCTATGGATTATCTAGCACAAGGGAAAAATGTAACACAAACTGCATTTGCTGTAGGATTTACCAATGTGGGTGCATTTACAACAGCATTTCATAAATATACGGAGTCCACACCGACACAGTATCAAGCCCTATTTCGTTAGATGTCCATCTCACAAATAAACTTGGCTATCTCACAAAAGCAATCCGCTAAGACCTCTCCTATACTCAGCATGTAGATTTTAGTATATGAAGAGGAGATAAACATGAAACACTTAGCCCATAGATTTGTTTTAGTCATATTGATTGTAACCTTGGGTGTTATTAGCCTATCTGCCCAAACTACCAATCCAGTTTATGTATTGGTACATGGTGCGTGGCAAGATGAATCAGCTTGGGAAACTGTAGCTAGCGTCTTGGAAAATCAAGGAGAAACAGTAATTGCAGTGCAACTCCCCGGGCGAGATGAGAATGCAGTACCCGCAGAACAAAGCCTCGACTCCTATCGCGATGCTGTAATTGATGTAATCCAAGCACAAGATTCCCAAGTGATCTTGGTGGGACATAGTTTTGGCGGTATGGTTATTTCTGCTGTAGCAGAATTAATACCCGAGCAAATCGATACATTGGTGTACATTGCGGCATACCTACCCCAAAATGGTGAAAGCCTATTGACCCTATCAGAGTATGAACATAATAGTGTATTGGGTGAAGATGGAGCGCTTATCATTTCAGAAGACTCGACAACAATCTCAGTAAATTCTGATATATTTGCATCAATTTTTTGCCCAGATTGTAATGAGGAGCAAGCAACAATCGTAGCAACATCACAAGTTATTGAACCACTGATTCCATTGGCAAGCCCTGTTACACTCTCAGATGAAAATTTCGGTGGTGTAAATAAAGTTTATATTCTAACTGCCGAAGATATTGTTGTAAGCCCACAATTTCAAGCATTTATGTTATCCATGACACCCGTCATTCAAGTATTTGCTTTGAATACTGGACATGCACCTTATGTGACTGCACCGAGTGAATTAGCAAATATTCTAACCAACATCCAGTCATAGCGATATAGCAACACAAAAAGTCTTCTAAATATTCATTTGCAAGAAAGCCCTATCATTATGATGGGGGTTTTTATTTTATAGCTGATAGTGAAAGTGCTAACCTCATCATATTAAGCTAATCATATGATTTAACTTATAGAGACAGTGCTATACTAAATTTATTATATTGACTGTCTGTATAGGGTTTCTTGTATGTATGATATTTTCCTCAGCTATTCACGCCACGAATTGACCATCGCTGACCAACTCTATGAGAGACTCACCGAACAGGGGCATCGTGTTTGGTTTGATATTAAGGGAATTCCTGTTGGGACACAGTGGCAGGATACTATTTTTGAGGGATTAGACCGGTCTGATGTATTTGTGTTATTGGTCTCCAACTCAAGTATGGCATCGCCTAATGTCCGTGCAGAGTGGGAACGCGCACTTGAGAAGAATAAACGGATTATTCTGGTGCAGTTCGAAACACCCAAACTCCCTGATGACCCAGCATTCCAACCCTTATTAAAATGCGAACATCTTCAACTATATACAGGATTTGATAAAGGCGTAAAAACACTTTGTGAAACTTTACAGTCTCCCTATAAAGAACCTGATACACCTTTACCACAGGGTGGACATCGGATGTTACCGTGGGCAAGGAGGTTTCATTTTATCAATATCTTTCGATTGATATTGGATATTACAAGTCTGAGTAGTTTTCTCATCCTTGTTGTTCCTGCCTTACTCAATGACAGAGCAGGGCAAGCATTCAGTCTATTATCAAATTCAGTATTGATCAGTTTATTCATTAGTGTGCTTGTTTTGGGGTGGTTAGGGTTTCGGATTTATAATACATGGCAATTCCGATATCGGAATCATATCCGCCAATTTATCTATATCGACTTATTTGCATCCTTCTTAATCTATTTTAGCTTCATCATGGAAGAATCTGATATTCTACTGGATGCTTTTATACGCCCAGTAATCGACATTGGCGGGCAACTTCGCTTCATTTATATCGTAGCTATTATTATTCAGGCTATTTTACTCAATACTCGTCATCTGGACTTGTGGGGTGGGGCGCGCGGTGCAAAACGACATGAGCGTGCGACCCAAGCTAAATTCTGGCATTATTTGGGTTGGGTAAAACTTGAAAATATACCATCCTACAAGGTCGCTGTTGAGTATCACCAGAAAGATAGGTTTCGTGCTAAGCAACTTCTCTCGCATTTGGAACGTTATCATCAAGTGGTTGATGTGGAGCAAGACCCCAATTATATTTTCATCTTGATGTCACGGGATAATAAAGCCCCCTCAGCTTCTGTCAAAGACATCCTTGTGAACACGGACAACACAAACAACTCAGCGATTGTCCCCATCCTATTAGATAACACATCCTATCGAGAATTGGATCGAGAGGTCACAAGTTATCAAGCCTTAAATTGGTCCGATGGTGTGACACGCTCGGCACTTCACTTATTAAGTATCGAATTAGATGAACCCGATAAATTGATGCGCCAATTAGGGGTCTTTCCATTAAAATCCAAAAAAGTCCCCCACCATATTAATCGTTTTCAGATTGGCTTGCTCGCACTCGTCTTATTCAATATATTTATGCTCATCTTTTTAATAGCAAGTTTCGCCAGTGAATATCCAAACAATGAGTTTCCTATCTTCGACATCGTCGCCATCAGTTTATTTTCTTATTTCTGTTTTAGAAGCGTGAGTGCTTTATTTAATGTTTGGCGTAGAGGCTCGGTTTTATGGGTAACAGGATTTAACTGGGTGATTATTCTATTTATTTTATCATTAACTGGCGTTGGAATTCCCTTTGCTATAGTTATCGCATTAACTTGGATGGATGGGGAAGCGCGTTGGTGGTTTTCTAAGCCTAATTAGAGTGCAGAGCGAATCGTTGCAATAAATTTTAAAGTGATGCCGAGGCGGTCAATCCAAGCATCAGCAAACTGCGGAATCGTAATTTGTTGTTGATAGAAGGATTGCCAGAGATGCGCTTTGTTCTCTATCAACTGAAGTAAGTTATCCAGTTGCCTCTCTTCAATCGCAGTATTCATCAAATATGTGAACATAGATTGGCGTTTACCATGTCCCTGTGGTAATGCTAATTGTTGGCTGAGGCGTACAATATCATCTCGGCTAAAGTAGAGACCGCTATAAATGGGTGTCAGCAGATAATCGGCAATCTCGCGAAAGCCTGTTCCCTCACGATTGAGAATATCAGGTGGCGGAGGTAATGTAAAAGTCTGTGTCGGATAAGCCGAATCATCTCCTAATTGTAGGCGATGCTGAATGAGTGTATCCAACATAAAATCAGCGAATATAGAAAAAATTTCGTCCCCTTGTTCATGGATAGCCATCACTAGAGCAGGTGTCCAAGTCAATACATGTTCATCGAGGGCTTGGCGTTGTAGATTGGTATTATGATAAATCGCTTGAATAATGTCTTCTTGATGTGCTTGCGCTTCTGCGAGACTAAGAGAGGCTAAAAACCCAAGCTGATTACCGGTGTGGTCAAGGGGTTCATTGTCATCCGCTTTATAATCTGCATCACGATATAGCATAAGCAATGATTGCGTGATTGTTCCACCAAAGAATCCATCCTCACTTAAAAATTCAGTTGCATATGGATAGACATTTAAACCAAAGAGGGCATAGTGCATCGCTTTCCAATCATCAATCGAACGTGATGCAGTGGTGGGTAAATCAATGATATTCCTTACTGTTGCGAGCGCATCATCTGTCATGCCCTGCAACATAATTTGGGACAGACAATGATAAACTTGATAACGGTAACGAGCAGTTGCTTCAGTTGTCATAGTAACTTATTGAGATTCATTGATTTTCGCTAAAATCATATCACGGGTTTCCACTGCTTTCGGAAATTGTCCCGAATCCGCAGCTTGGGAAATTAATTCCAGAGCTTTTTGTGTATCGCCCATGTAAAGATATGCCATGCCCATATTATAGATTGTGCCAGCATCCATCCCGTGCATTTGAAGCGAGTAGTTAAAGAGAACAATTGCCTCACGGAATGCCCCAATATTATGAAGAATCACCCCAATCATAAAAGGAATATCATGGTCTTCGCCAATAAAATAATAATGTTCCCAGACCCGTTGCATTGCTAATCGAATATCTAAGCGAAGTTCATCGGTCGTGTCTTGTACTTTTTCTAATAAGTGCGGAAAGCAAGTTTCAAATAAGACAGAATCCCATACTGCCATCCGCATCATAAATAAAATCTGCTGTACCGTCATATCTTTATATATGTCGCGCAAAACAAGTGTCATGCTATCGTATTCATCAGCCCCAAATTTAGCAACACTATCATGAAATGTCATTGCAGTTTCGTTGTATTCACTTTCAGGTTTTCCCATTAAACCAACTTGCACTGCGATGGACATCGGTTGGAAAGGTGTTTTGAGCCAATCACCATCTTTTAACTTGAAGTAACGCGCTAGTGCCTCAAAGTTGACCATTATGGACATGCTACCATGTACTGCAATCTCAGGTGGTTTACTTAAATCCATCGCGCCGAGTGAGGTAAAGCCTTTATCGGCAGTGAGGAGCATCATACGTTGATTGGACATCGCGTGGAGATTAGCGCAACAATCTAAACTCCTGAGTGGAAAACGAAAATAAGCCGCATTAAAGTGTTGACGATAGGCTTCTAAAATCTGATTATAATCAGCATTATCATAATAATCGCCAGAAATCTGTTGATTATCATATGACAGTTTGAGAGACTGAAATAATTCTGAAATTAACTCATGGTCACGTTCGAGTTCGGTATCTAGTGAAACACGGCTTTCATATAATCTATCTTCTTCAACATAAAACACATCAATCGGGAGGCTATCAAACAAATAATTGGCAACAAATATCATCGGGTTAACGACTGTCTCCGCATTGAGAACTTCTCCGCTATTTTCGAGTATCATTGATGTACCGCTAATCGCATCAAAAAGTGCAAAATCTGCAATGCCCTTTTCCACCATTTCTTTCATCAGTGGATGCGACTTCCAAAATTTGAGGTTACTATCAGTGAAGTCTGTCAAAATATATTTAAACTCGATATCCAAGTCACCAAATTGTTCAACCCGTTCTAGCCAATGACGCATGAAGTGGTAGGAAAAGCGCCCTGCACCTGCGCCAAGTTCGATGAGGTAGACAGGATGATCGCGATCTACTTCATCCGCCCAGTCACGCAAGAAGCTATAAACCAAACGAGCATATTGATCTGCGATAAAGGTATTGCTCGTAATGATATGAGGAACAACATTTTTGCGCCAAGCATTCACACCGACTTTGCTGTAATAATCAAGCTGTAGTTGCCAAAGTAAGGATTCGGAAAATCGTTTATTATCATCAATTCGATTTAATTTTGCGTCAGTCACTGGTTTTTCTTTTCGATATCTGAGTATGAGGAGAGAGGATAATCTTTTGACTATCCTCGGTATGAATCTTATTATTAGATGGGTTCGTAATCGGGATTGATTGCGTCACCATCATCATCGACATATTTTAGCCCCGGTAAGGGTTGGAATTCGGCTTCTTCAATAACATCAAAGGCATCATCATCCCCATCACCGTCACGGTCAAAACGTGATAAATCAAGAACCATGTTTGCATCCCAAATTTCCATTGTGATACGTTTGGTAATACCAATTTCTGAGCCAAGTGGTGCTGGCATCGTTTTATCATCAGCTACACGCTCATCATTCACATACGTCCCGTTTTTACTGCTGAGGTCACGAACCGTATATTGCTGTCCATCGGTAATAATGATGACACAATGGCGTGGGCTGACATAAGGAACGTTAATGGTTAAGTCGGTTTCATCATCTTCTACCCGACCAATCAAAAATTCGGTTGAGGTTATTTTGATAATTCGACTTTCAAAAATGGCGCTATCGAATCCTTTGGTGATGATAAGCTGAGCGAGAACGACTTCTTCTTCCATCGACTCCATCGCTGCGAGTTCTGCAGGGGTTGGAGTGTGCATATCTTCCAAATTATTCGGGACAATATCTTCACGATTCATGGGATACTTGGGTGTCCCATCAGGGTTCATCATTTGAACGCCATCACGAGAGAATCGCCAGACACGCACCAACAAAATCACGATCACGAGTAATAAAACCAAAATCGCAAAAATAAAGATGCCGACTGAATCGTTTTGTAGTGGTGAAGTAACAACGCTACTGGTGTTATTTGTGATATTGATGGGCGCAGATAGAATCGGTGTCGGTTCAGCATCTGCAATTTGTTCAGGTGTGGCTGTTGGTATCGGGGTCGGGGTAGGTGTCGGTAGGGCAGGGGCGCTTGCAACTGACACAGTAGCAGGGCGCTCGGTAGTTGCAGTTAAGCCTAGCTCATCAAATGCCGTTACACGAACCTGTAAATCTCTCACCGTATCAGGCACATTAAAATCATCCAAATTCCATGTCAGGACATACATCCCGTCAATCGTTGGCGTGAGGTCTGATGTCAGGGTTGATTGCAGAACATTATCTGTACCTGCATCAAAGACTTCAAAGCGCATCGAGGCAATTATACGGTCAATGCCATCAGAATAAATTGGCTTGATCGTGACCGTTTGTATGTTACGGCTAAACGCCACTTTTCCAGTTTCATCACGGAAGGGTACACGATTAACATTTAAATCGGCTGGATTTGCAAATTCAATTTGAGGTGGGTTAAAGGTTCGGCTATAAGAGAATGATGTCGAGGCAACCAGTTGTCCAGTTACATTCAATGTCAAGGGAACTTCACGGATTTCTGATAAACTTTGATTGCGTGACACATAGCTTACCGTATAGACCAAGCGGGTATTATCAATCGTATCAAATAAAACTTTTAAAGTATTGACAGCTTGGTAATCCACTTCGTTTAGAACAAATGTTCCACCCTTATTATTAGAATAAATACCACCACCATTGGTCGCAAAACGACGGAATAAAGGTGCTTGTTGGTCGCGGAGGCGATGTGCTTGTATAACATAAAGTGGTATACTCTCACGCGCAAAATCAACCGAAGCTGTCACTTCATCGGGTCGTGCTATTAAGGAGGATATATGTAAAGCGACTCGTGGACGTACAGGCGAACTGCCTTTTACAATCAGGTTATTTAACGCAAGTCGAAGCGCATCTGTAACAAAATAGAAGGGGTCTTGCTGTTCAAGTGTGTCAATAATTTGTATGGCTGTTGCCAAACTATCAACATCTTCAATCCGTGGGGAATTGGTTTTGCCATCTAAAATATAGAGCGTCACTTCATCATCAGGTTGATAATAATTAATAAAATAAGATTTTAAGGTATCTCGAATAATATCATCATCAGACCCAAAACTTAGGTCAACAATAATCGAAATGGCAATTGGCAACCGTCGTTCTGATATTACAGATAAATTGGCAAATGGCTCACCAATGTCAAAATTGGCAGGCGTTAAATTGGTTAATTCCAGACTTGCTTCGCCGTTAACAACAATATCAACGGTTACTGTATTTGTATCTTGATTGTAAAGTGGGTCTCCGATGACCTCAATATCGAGATTTCCTTGAGCACCCGCTGGCACCATGTTAAATACAAACAATACCGCAAACCACGCGACCCAGTATCGCATCATTCCACACATCCTAATGCTTGAGCATAATTATGAAACCAGTTTAATTCAAATTAGGCAATCTGGCGAATTTTCCTATAAGGGTAATTGGATTTAGCCAGATTATTGTTTTGTGTTACACCCTATTACAAGTTTAACACATACTGGCAAACTTTTCCGTTGACAGTTTAGACAATTACTAGGGTAATTAAGCGTTCAGTTATCTGTGAAAATTAAAACTCACTAAACGATATGCAGTTTTTTTGCGGGTTTAGTTTCTTTACTATGACATGACTATTTATGAATCCACTTGAATATTTGTAATTTCAATTTGTGTATTAGGGGCTGTTAAAAAGCTAACTCCACCATAAATAAAGGCTGCTGATTGCCATTGTAGAACTTCTTGGTCATCAATAAATGCCGTAAATGTGTTGCCTTTTATATCAATCATCACGTCGTACCATTGACCGATTTCGAGAGGATGATAAGTCGTTTGTGTATACCCTAGAAATTGCCCTTTATTGTCCATACGAAAACCAATATTATCACTTGTTGAATCATGATTCACACCTAAAGAAAAGCCATAACTACTATTATCTCTTTCACGAAAGCGAATAATTAAATCTTCATTATCGGGTGTTGATTGGTTAATTTTAACGCGCATCTTAAGCTGATAATCGCGCCATATTTGTCCATTTCGATACCCTAGATATGACCAATTATCCGCACCCGTCAGAAAATGAGGAATCATATCTTCACTCAAGGTATAAGTAATATCGGGGCTTTCATAAAACCATAATAAATCTATAAAGTCTTTATCCGCTATTGTGGGCTGAAGTATGGGGAAATTTGTCATTTTAAAGAGATTGTATATTTCTGTAAGTTTTTTAATGGGCGTTAGCGAAACCTGAATATCTAATTCAGGCGTTTGATCTCCACTTCTAAACAATCTCCTCAAGCTAAAATCAGATATCGCGATGACATCAATATCCTCTTTGGAATTTAATAGCGCAGTTAATTTCAATATTGAGGGTTCTAAAACTTCTAACGATATATCCAGATTATCGCGCCAAATATAATAATCTAAGACATTTTTATCGACCGATATCATATATAATTCATCATATGAATCTTCTAGGTTTATTAACTCCGAAACAACTTCTCGTCCATAAGGCATTGCCCCCGTTACCCAAGTTTGGTTGATTGTATCCTCAAAGAAATAAGCATAAATCTGCGGGGTTATTAGAACAACTGAAATACCGCAGGCAAGAACAATTTCAGGTAATTTTTCTCTAACGATAAACTTCAATACATACATCCAGCCTGAGGCAATCAATAAGGCATAAATTGGCATCAAGAAAACAAATGTTCGCTCTAAGATAAATGTCTGCTGCACTGATATTTGTATGAATATCCAGATAACACTTGGAATAATAATAGGGACTCGGTGTTTGGCGACTTTGAAGTGAACAACTATGCCAAGAATAGCACCGATTAAGAATAATCCGATGAGTGGGTCAGGCATTCCATAATGTGTTTCTTGGAATAAGATTCGCATAAAATTGGGGACGGTTGCACCCCAAAAGCTACGTCTAATGTCTGGTTGTGTATATTGTAGAACTTGGCTATCACCCAAAGTTTCAATATCATTGAATGTAGAAGAAATTGTTATTGCGTAAAATATACCTGTCAAAATTGCGCCAATGGCCATCGCCCCCATAAAATACAATAACATTTGGCGACGCTTCTCTACACCATTTTCTACGATAATACTAATTAACATCCATAACCCGAGTGTTCCCATCGTATAGAGAAAAATTGGAGACACAAAAAAGCCTAAGGCAGATAGTAAGCCAATTGAAAGCCACCCTTTTCTGCTCGGTTGATTCTTTATCCGATTAAAAATATATATTATTAATAAATATATTAAAGTAATAATAATATAACCACGGGCATTGATAGAAAACTCCACCAATAGGTACAGTACGGTTGTTAATGCCGATGCAACCAAACCAATTTCAGCAGCGTAAAGTTCTTTGCCCACATAATATGTTGCGAGTGTGACAAGAAGACCTATCACAAAGACGTGTAGGCGGGTCTTCCAATCTTGATCAATGCCCAGAACACGATATTGAATGTGCATCAAGAGTGTATTAAAGAAATGGTTATTGGTATCGGAGAAGTTAAAAAGGAAGTCAGCGGGTGGATTTGTCGCATAGTCTCGAATGGTTCGGCTTTCATCCCAACGAATCGTGCGGTTAATGCCTGTCAAGCGAACACCAGCCGACAATATGATAATAATAAGTAATAAAAGGTGGTAAACTTTAGGTGTTGATGACATCATATTTATTTGATTCGTCATTTATAAAAACCAATTTCTATTTAGTTTGCACGTACAATAAAATCATAGCAAATATATCAAGATTTGAAAGTAACTGAATGACTATCAAGACAACGGTTATTGTACCTGTATTGCATGGTGGTGAAAAATTTCGGGCTTGCCTCCAGAGTATCCAAAACTCATCACAACAGCCTGATGAACTGATTGTTGTTGTCGATGGATTGGACACGGCTTCATATGATATTGCAACTCAATATACGCAACACCTTATTCAAAATAGAGAAACACGTGGTCCCGCCTTCGCGCGCAATCGTGGTGCAGAGATAGCAACTGGTGATATTCTTATTTTCTTTGATGCTGATGTGACATTACATACTGAAACCTTACAAGGCATCGTAACTTATTTTGAAACACATCCAAATATAGATGCGCTCATGGGGTCTTATGATGATGCTCCTGCGGAATCCAATTTCTTATCTCAGTATAAAAATCTTGCACACCATTATGTTCATCAAACAAGTAAACAGAA
This sequence comes from uncultured Anaerolineaceae bacterium, assembly GCA_964352825.1. Taxonomy (GTDB): domain Bacteria; phylum Chloroflexota; class Anaerolineae; order Aggregatilineales; family Phototrophicaceae; genus UBA6055. Next base: position 7,075 of record CAYGTY010000124.1, on the reverse strand, counting down.
TGCCTCGACATTTTGGGGTGCATGTGGTGCAATTCGTCGGGATGTATTTGTTAAAATCGGTGGCTTTGACGAATCATATACCCATCCGTGCATAGAGGATATTGAGTTAGGGTATCGCTTAAGTGCTGAGGGTTATCACATACATCTCGTCCCCAATATACAAATCAAACATCATAAACGTTGGACAGCCATCAAATTATTAAAGTCCGATATTTTTGACCGTGCCATTCCGTGGGCATATCTAATCCAAACTCAGAATCGTTTGATTAATGACTTAAATATTGATACGACCAGTCGCATCAGTGTTGTGCTGGTCTATTTATTGATTTTGACCTTATTGATAAGTTTGTTTATTCATTCTGTCATAGGTTTTGTGATAGTATGGGGATGTATTCTTCTATGGCTTAATCGACATCTGTATGGTTTTCTATATTCACATTCTGGTAGTCTATTTTTAATTCGGGCAGTGTTTTGGCATTGGCTTTATTTTTTCTATAGTGGGTGTATTTTTTTAGGAATAATGTTGTACATACGGATCATGCCACCCAAATAAAAAACTGATTTATACAAATTCCACAAATTAAGGGTTATGAATAGCTTGTCAACTCACACAAAACCTACAGAGGTAGTGATCATTGGGGCTGGACCAGCAGGTCTTACAGCCGCATATGAACTGGCAAAATTGGGCTATAAACCAATTGTCTTTGAGCAATCGGATATGGTGGGTGGGATTTCTCGAACAGAGTTTTATAAAGGCTATCGTTTAGATATTGGTGGGCATCGTTTTTATACTCAGGTATCGGAAGTCGAACAGCTTTGGCATGAGATTATGGGGGATGATTTTGAAGAAGTTGATCGACTCTCACGGATTTTTTACAGAGGCAGATATTTCAAATACCCCTTAGAATTTTTCGATGCATTGAAACAAGTCGGTATCATCGAAAGTTTTCGTATTCTTGTGAGTTATCTTCAAGCACAAACCTTTCCAAGCCCTGTTGAGGAGACATTTGAACAATGGGTATCGAATCGCTTTGGTAAGCGGTTATTTAACCTATTTTTCAAATCATATACAGAAAAAGTGTGGGGCATCTCAACAAACAAAATTCGTGCCGATTGGGCAGCACAACGCATCAAAGATTTATCTATTAAAACAATTATCTTGAATACATTTCGTAATAATGGGGAAATAAAAACACTGATTAATCGGTTTCACTATCCGAGTTTAGGACCGGGGATGATGTGGGATCGATTTCGGGATTTGATTATTGAGATGGGTGGCGAAGTTCGGTTCAATACTCAGGTTGAACAAATTTTATGTGAGGGTTCAAAAGTTCATACGATTGTCACTGATCGTGGTGAACGAATCGCTGTGACAGAGGTTATATCAACCATGCCATTACGCAATCTGATTCAGTGCATTACGCCATCACCAGAAGCAGACATATGCACAGCAGCAGCAAAACTAAAATATCGAGATTTCCTGATTGTGGGTCTGGTCATCAATCAGAAAGATTTATTTCCTGATAATTGGATTTATATTCATAGCCCAGATGTAAAAGTTGGGCGGATTCAAAACTTCAAAAACTGGAGTGATGATATGGTTCCTGATTTGAATAAGTCATGTGTTGGAATGGAATATTTTTGCAACATTGGTGATGACCTTTGGACGATGGATGATGCCGATTTGATTGAGTTGGCTGGACGTGAAATCGAAGCATTAGGATTAGCGCATCAGGTTGATGTTGAAGATGGATTTGTTGTTCGTCAGCCCAAAGCATATCCAGTATATGATGAGTATTATCGAGACGCATTGGATGTGATTAGTTCTTATATTCGCTCAATCGACAATTTACAGACTATCGGACGAAATGGAATGCACCGCTATAACAATCAAGATCACTCGATGTTGACGGCAATGTTAGCTGTCCAAAACCTACTCGGCAATCAATATGATTTATGGACAGTGAATACGGAGCGATCATATTACGAAGAATTTATTGTTCCAAGTGATAAGGGAAAAACAGAACTTGGAGAGCTAACTTAAATTGGGCATATAGAAAAGTTACCCTCTTGCAGATGACATACTTTTACACATTCCCATTAAATGCAAAATCCCCTTCAGATTTCGATTTATCCATCAAACATGACAAAGTGGGCGCAATTCGAATATAAAACAATTTTAAACACGTTTTTATGAACTTAGAGATTATCCTATCCTTACTTCTGTGTCCTTAAATCATTTTTACATGAAATCCTTTAAAAGCCCCTAAATATCATTTTAAACTTGTGCGCTGATGACTTACCTAATAATTTAGTCCCAATTTGTAATTCAGTGGAAATTAGAATGATTTAGACATAGCATGAAGCCCCCCTACTCTGCTTGAGTTTATTGCAATCGATATTGATGTTTGACATTATCATGAGTTATTTTTATCCCAAGCAAACATTAAATTGATGCCCTCGCCAATATCCCAAATAAAAGCCTGTCCATTTATTTAATGCTTTAACTTGACATATTCATCTCTGCTTTAGGGCGTTTTTACTAGTTTTTTACAATCAGTAGGGGAGGCATAGATTGCAGTGGGGTAGGTGGGAAGCTATCCCAAATCAACTCATTTAAAATTTGGATAACACTTATCATGAAAAATAATTTGTTAATTTTGACATCTCCTTTTTTTATTCAAATCTCGGTACGTACCGAAAACTTTT
>CAYGTY010000124.1:0-4266 GCA_964352825.1 uncultured Anaerolineaceae bacterium | reverse complement strand
TTAATTTTGACATCTCCTTTTTTTATTCAAATCTCGGTACGTACCGAAAACTTTTTGCTTTATCCACATCTATTTTCACACATTATTTGACTATAAAATAGCAACTTTGGGGCATATATCAGGGTGAGATTTTAGCACTTAACGAGCATATTTCAGATCATAACTTAGACTCAAATCTCGGTACGTACCGAAAACTTTTCCCTCTATCTATGTCAATTTTCATGCTTTATTAGGCTACAAAATAGCAACTTTGAGGTACATATCAGAGTGGAGTTTTGGCACTCAGTTAGTCTATAAATTAGACCCAAATCTCGGTACGTACCGAAAACTTTTTGCTCTTTCAATATTAATTCTCGCGCTTTATTTGACTGTGAAACAGCAACTTTTTGGCACATATCAGGGTGGAGTTTTAGCACTCAACGAGTCTATTTCAGATCGCAAATTACATTCAAATCTCGGTACGTACCGAAAACTTTTTGCAAATTTTTAACTAAAAAATCCCAACTGAGCGTCAGGATTTCCATTGATTTAAGTAAATTTTGGAGTCTATTTTAGCTAATCTAAACCCCATTGTTCCATACGATTAATAATCGATTGGAGATATTGATAACGTTTTAAACGCTCATCAGGAGGCAATCGATTCCATTTTGTCTTGGTAATTTCTTTATCAATACGTCGAATATTTCGGTCAAATAATGTCTCTTCATCATCCGAATCACTGGTTGTCATCTCTTTACGTAGACGACTAATTGACCAAGGTTTTGATGTTTTTGTATCTTCGTCATAGTCCCCATTTGATGCTTTTTCGAGCCAATATTGCTGTTCTTCTGGGTCTTTTCCTGCAACTAATTTATGATGCCCAAAGGATAAATTCTCGGTACGTACCGAAAAAGGTACACTCGAAGCAACGTATTTATAGTCGAATAAAGTTGTTACAGCATATCCCATTTGGTCAGCAATATCTTCATGTTGTCCCCATTTATTCTCTTCACCATATGCTAGCCAATCCCCAATGAGCCACTGAATTGAGCGTTCAAATCGAAAGAGTAAATCGCCTAATTGTTCCCATTTATCACGGCTTAAAACACGCGATTCAGGGTCGATTCCAACACCTGTCATACGGAATTCATAAGCCTGAATCGCGCCATCAGCAGCAATTTGAATGCCTGATTCATTTAAAGTGGATGGGTCAATATCACCAAACCACTGATTGACAATTTCTTCATTACGCCTGCCACCATAGGTTGCATTAGCAGCTTCTTCATAAGAAACGGGTGGCAAATCACTGACTTTATTGCGTAAAGCCCCTTTATCCCGATCACGATTTCGTCGGTTTGACATGATTTAATGCCTCCAAAAATGTCTTTAATAAGTTCCAGCCGTGTGCTGATGCTGATGAGCTCGGTGCATAATTCCAGATGGTTCGATGGATACGGCTGCTTTCAGTCCAGATGGTTGATTGTGGAATCGGTTTCCAGACAAGGTCGCCATAAACATCCACTAATTCTTGCAAATTTTCACGATGTTCGAGTGTTTTGTCGCGGTACATTGTCGGGATAATACCTAAATTATGAATCGGTGCAAAGTTAAATTGTGACCGATAGCGTTCATTTTCTTCGCGGTGCATAAAGCTATTTTGTAAGCCTCGGAAACTCAAATATTCACATTTGGTTGGATACAAAATTGCATCGGTTGCTAAGTAAATCGCACCGTGTAATAGGGATGGTGTTGGTGAGGTATCAATAACCACAAAATCAACTGCATCTTCTAATTCTGAGAAGCGACGAACAAAAGCAAGTGCATCTTTAGAATTGGTCGCAATACTTTGTGTTTCAACATTGGATGATAATAAAAATAATTGCCCCGTTACTTTGCGTTTTGGGTATTCATAAATCTCTGGATTCACAAATTGAATTACATCTTTGAATGGGCTGTTCCGCACAATTAAGTCATATAATCCAGCCGTTTGTTCAAACCCCATAGATTGTGTTAATGAGCCTTGAGCATCTGCATCAACTGCCATTACACGGTATCCAGCAACTGCTAAACCAGCCGCAATATGGAAAGCGACTGTTGTTTTACCAACGCCACCTTTTTCATTGAGAAGTGTAATAATTTTCATGTGTTGCTCCTTAGCCCTTTATGAAGAGCCTGTTTCATTAGGTTCATAGTGAAATAGTTCGCCGGGATGTACACCAAAATAATCCGACCACTTGGCAATACTTTGTAGCTCAGGTTTATCGACACGGTTACGTATCCAGTTGGACACTGTCTTGGGTGTCATATTGAGAGACTTCGCCATTTCTTCCATAGTCGGACGCTGGTCAGCATAGCGTTCTTCTAATAATTCATTGATTCTTAAACGCACCATAGCCATAAATATCCTCACAAGCATAGTCAGAATCGTGTTTTAGGATGAAATCGTTGCTCAAACACTACCGTACTATACTACTGATTAATCAATTCAGCAATAAAAAAGTCGAGTTTTTCGCCCGACTTTCAACTTTACGCTATGTAATTTTTAGATAATTGGGACTTATGGGAGTTCTTCAATCAGTACCGTTGCACCGACAGTTTCAAGTTCCAGTTTAGCAGCTTCAGCTTGTTCTAAGTTTACACCAGACAAAACAATACCATTGGGTGCAGCTCCCACTATATCTTTAGCTTCAGCCAAGCCTAAAGATGTTAGTGACCGTACACCCTTAATCACATTAATTTGTTGTGTACCTGCTTCACTGATAATCACCTGAAATAGACCTGAACCTTCAGCCATCTCCATTTCGACGCATAGCGAGGGGTCGTAAACGGCTTCACCATCACGTAATTCAACCGTTGCGCCTTCAAGCTCCAGTGCTGTTTTGGCATCGAGTGCTGTTGTAACATTCACGCCATTTAAGACAATTCCCACAGGTGCAGCATCAACAACCGCCTTCGCTTCAGCTAAACCCAGAAATGTAATATTTCTAATAGCTTTGATGACGTTGATACCCCTATCATTTGCAGAAACCAAGACCACTGTTAAGCGCATATCTTCAGTCTCGGTTGGGCAATAGGCATCGCCTGTATCAGCCATTAATGAAGTTATATTCTGTAAAATAGAATCAACAATCGGGTTATCAGAATGGATTATACGAATATCTAGCCATGCTTCTTCCGACACATCGGCTAAAATAATTGAAAATGGTATACCGCCTTTGGTTGTGTCTCGCCGTACCATCGGAACCATAGTATCAGGGACTTCATATAGATCCCAGTCAGCATCATCAGGTTGTTTTAGACTAATTGAAAAAGCATCCAATAATGTGCCATCACCCATATTAACATCAGTTTTAAGGCGTGTACTTACCTCAACAATGACCGCTCTTGGAGCTTCTGTACTATCTATATCCATGTTGTTTTGATACAGGTCGAAACGTGAGCCATCATCTGTAATCACATCAAGTATCCAAGTTTCGGGATAAAAGAATTTGGATTGAAACCACTCCGAAGCATAGACTGCCTCAAGCCCCTCAGGAAATTCAATCATTGGCTCTTGCCCAGCGATTACCGAAGCAATATTTTGTAAAACAGTGTCTGTCATCGCTTTATCAGCATTCATAATGTGCAGATAAGCCCAAGTGTCCTCAGAAGCATCAACCAAAACAATTGATAAGGCAACATTCCCAACCATTGTCGTATCACCACGAAGCATCGGGACTTTGGAATTTTCAACTGGGTACAGTTCCCAATTGCCTTCAGCTGGAGGGTCAGCTTGTGCTAAAAAGGCTTCTTCCAATGTTCCATCACCGCTATTTTGATCTGTTTTTTCCCGAGTGGTAACATTGAGAACTACACCGCGTGGTTGCTGTCCGCTAGTGCGATCAAAATCAGCCTCATAAAGCGTAAAACTTGAGCCATCCGTATTAAATTCTTCCATTGTCCATGTCGAGGGGTAAAAAAATTCGAGCTGACTGGTTTCCGATAGATAAGTTTCATCTAATTCTGTTGGAACTTGTGCAAATATGGGTAGTGCAAGAAGTAGAAATAACAATATTGATATTATTTTTCGTAAAATTTTCATGTTTATCATCCCTGAGTTATATAAGTTACCTTCTCCTTGATTCTAGCTATTGATAAAAGCGCCACCTGATAAACATGTAAAAAAGAGGCAAAAAATTTGCCCCTCAGAAATCATATACAAAACATTTCGTGTTTAGAGATGAATCATAATTTCATCGAGTGATTTTTTAGTAATCACAGGGACTTCAGCATCATCAGCAGGATAGC
>CAYGTY010000123.1:476-18703 GCA_964352825.1 uncultured Anaerolineaceae bacterium | reverse complement strand
AAAACCTAAATAGGGGTTTCTCATAAGAGTGAGACCCCATGGCTATAAACTTAATAGCTACGCACAGTCCCATGTTCCTACATGGATTTTATGATTTGTAGGGACTTTCCCATATCCAGATTAAATTTGCACCGAATGGATACAGTCTTCATAAAATTCTTTGTGTTATTTGTCAGGGGAATGTGTCACAATATGATGGGATTACATTTACACATGGGAAGCAACAATATATTATGGCTAGTGATGTTGTGGGGAAAATCATTGGGAATCGTTACCGTTTGGGGAATTTACTCGGCGGTGGTGGTATGGGTATTGTCTATCAAGCGACAGATCGCTTTTCTGGGGATGAGGTTGCCTTAAAACAAGTGCAAATGAATCCACTGCATAGCTTTGCGCTGGATGACACAACCGTTGATTTTCGGGTGGCACTGGCGCACGAATTTAAAACAATGGCATCCTTGCGTCACCCCAATATTATCAGTGTCTTGGATTATGGTTTTGATGATGACAAGTTACCCTTCTATACAATGGAATTGTTACATCAAGCTCAGACTGTGACCCATGTTGCCCAATCCCTCGACCTACCCGACCAAATTCGCTATCTGGTACATCTCCTACAAGCCCTAGCCTACTTGCATCGGCGGGGGGTGTTCCATCGTGACTTAAAACCTGATAACGTCATGATTGATGGCGATGGTGTGTTACGGGTACTTGATTTTGGTCTTGCATTAGTTCGCAATCAGACCGACCCTGCCCAAAATGCGACAGGGACACTCGCCTATATGGCACCCGAAACCTTGCAAGGGCATCCTCCAACCCCTGCAACCGACCTTTATGCAGTGGGCGTGATGGCATATGAAATATTCATCGGTGAACACCCCTTTAATGTGCTTGATGTCAATGTCTTGATTCAAGATGTGATGAATACCGCACCAAAATTTGAGAATACCAATGTTCGTGCCGATGTGATGCTCATCATTGAACGCTTGATGATGAAAAACCCTGATGACCGCTACCAAAGCGCACAGGAATTGATAACAGTTCTTAGCCAACTGGTCGATGATTCGGTACATAATGAATCCTTTGCTGTCCGTGAGAGCTTTTTACAATCTGCGGATTTTGTTGGGCGTAGCTTTGAAATCGAACAACTTGAAGAACGCCTTGAACAAGCGATTGCAGGGACGGGACAAGCCATTCTCATTGGTGGTGAAAGTGGTGTTGGTAAATCACGCTTATTAGATGAATTGCGGACATTGGCATTGGTGAAGGGTGCAAATGTTGTACGCGGTCAGGGTATCAGCGAAGGAAGCAGTCCCTACGCATTATGGCGCAATACCTTACGCTGGCTGGCAATGGTGACACCCCCTGATGACCTTGAGGCAAGTGTACTTAAACCGCTTATCCCTGATATTGCCGAATTAATTGACCGTCCAGTCGATGACCCACCCGAGCTTTCCCCACAGGCGATGCAAGCCCGTATCATTAGCATCATGGAATCTTTATTTGAAAGTGAACCTGATGATAAGCCCTTGGTTGTTGTCTTGGAAGATATTCATTGGACAGGTAGCGAGAGCCTCACAGCGCTGGAACATATCGTTAAGCATATCGAGAACACACCCATTTTGATTGTCGCCAGTTACCGCGATGATGAATACCCAACCTTACCTGATGTATTGAATTTACCTGTCATCACACTGAAGCACCTTAGTAACGATGAAATTATGGCACTCAGTAGTTCGATGTTAGGTGAAGCAGGTGAGCAAGCACATGTTGTTGATTTACTGCAACGTGAGACAGATGGAAACATTTTCTTCTTGATTGAGGTTGTTCGGGCATTAGCTGAAGAATCGGGGAGTTTATCTTCGATTGGTAAACAGACAATCCCAGGGCAAATATTTGAGGGTGGCTTACAAACCATTATCAAACGTCGCCTCGAACAAGTCCCGACACAGATGCAACAATTGATGCAACTGTTGGCTATCACAGGGCGACAAATTGACCTCGACCTTTTGCAAGTTCTGAATGAACACCTTCCACAATTTCAACGAGTGGATATTGATGAATGGCTAGAAACATTGAGTGATGCGGCAATTATCTCTGTGGTGGATAATCAATGGCAATTTGCACATGATAAACTGCGTGACGGTCTGGTCAAAACACTGTCCTCTATCGAATTACGAGATATGCACCGCCGTGTTGCAGAAGCCATTGAAACTGTATATGGCTCTGCTCCTGAACATACAACAAGTCTGGCTTATCATTGGCGCAAGGCAGGTGATGCCAATAAAGAGCTAACCTACCTCCGTCGTGCAGGTGACCAAAACTTAAGCAATGGTGCATATACCGAGGCGATTGCGTCATATAGCCGTGTTTTGAATATTGCAGGGAAATCGAAGCTGACCCCGCTAAAACGTGCGACCCTCTTACGCAAGTTATCTGCTGCTTTTGTTGCTATTGGAAATCTGGCAGAGGGGGACGTAAACTTACGCGAATCGCTGGCATTATATGGCTATCCTGCACCAACAGAAAGTGAAGTCACGCGCAAATTATTAGGGCAGTTGGGAACACAAATTGTGCATCGTGCATTACCATTTATCTTCATGGAACGCAATGAGGAGCAACATGACGAATTGGTTGAGGCGGCGGCGGCACATGAGCAACTGGTTGAATTATCCTACTATACCAATAATTCTATGATGGGATTATATGCCTCTTTGCGTACCCTCAATATTTCAGAGCTGATGAACCCATCCAAACATTTGGGACGTGCTTATGGTGCAGTCTCCTATGTGTCGATTCTGGCAAGTCAGCGTGTGTCCGATATGTATTATCAAAAAGGCTTGAAAGCCGCATATGATTATGGCGACTCATTATCAATTGCGCGGACACATCAAGTTTCGACCTTACGTTTTGTCGCTAAGGGAGAGTGGGAAAAAGCAGAATCTGAGCTAGAAAAAGCCCTCGCAATATACGAAGAATTAGGCGACCTGCGATTCTGGACAAGTGGCGCGCAGACCCTCGGTGAAGTCTATTACTTCCGTGGGGAATTCCAACGTAGCGTCGATTTGCGGAAGCGGATTTATGATACGGCTTTACGTTATGGGGATACACAGGCACAAGGTTTTGGCTTACGTGGGCAGGCGATGAACCTTTTGATAATGGGTGATTTGGACTCAGCTGAGAATTTTGCCCAAGCCGCCGTCTCACGATATTCAGCGAGTAATGACCAAATTGGAGAAGCCGATTCTTGGGGTTTGCTGGCGTTGGTCAACCTGCGACAAGAGCGATTCCGTCGTGCTTTGGTGAATGCTGAACAAGTCATCACACTGGCAACACATCAATCGCCAACCTCTTATAATCTGTTGCTGAGTTATTATACAACTGCCGAAACCTTACTCAGCCTCTATGAGCGCGACAATGGGACAGACCATGCAAAACTGACTGAACTCATAACGCCTTTATTAGCTGTGTTCAAAACCTATACCCGTCGCTTTAGCATCGGGAAACCGCGCTACAACCTATATTTAGGTCGTTGGCAATGGTTGACAGGTAAACGAAGCGCTGCGACAAAAACATGGGAAAAGGGTCTACAATCTGCACAGATATTGCAGATGCCCTATGATATCGCTTTATTGCAACATGAAATAGGAACACGTACCTCCAATAAAAATCACCTCAATGATGCAATTCAAGCATTTGATGAGATGGGTGCAAGCCTTGATAAAAAACGCGCCCAAGCATATCACGATAGTGTAACTTGATTCCAAAGTAAAAGTCGTATACGCTATTAGACAGTTGACTAATCTTTGAGGCAAGTTATGTCTGTAACTTTTACGTGGGATAATGATGAACAAACACGGCTTCGTTTCATATTTGATGAAATGTGGCAGGTGAAAGACCTACAACAAGCGATTGATTTATCCCGACAAATAACAAATGATAACTCTGATGTGATTGATGTTCTGATTGATATGTCAGAGTGTAACTCAATGCCATCCAATTTATCTACCTTGCTTACCTATCTACAATCTCTTGATAGTCAACGTGTGGGTGTGATGGTCTTTATCACCGCAGATTTATACTTACCCAAAGTCATGCAGTTATTAAATCAAATCCTACGCCGTCAGTTTACCATGCACTTTACAAATACATTGGATGATGCACGCCGTATCTCTGACCGTGCAACTACCACTCGTCAACATTCAGTCTGATAAAATAACTAGCGATCTTTATCGGATTGATAGCTGAGTTGGCTTAACCCCATTTCTAGTAAAACCGCTTTAACCCGTTCTACATCCCTTGTGTCACTTGCTGAATAGGTACGTATAACTAACAAACGCTGTTCAGGTTCGGTTTGACCAAGTGCAGGTCGTGTAGAGACTTTAGATTTATAGCCCAATTCCCCTTGTTCAGTCGCGGCTTTGACCCGTTCCCAAACCTCATCGACCGTATCACGATGTAGTTCCGCACGCCATTCTCCCATATCAGGTTTAGGAGCAGGGTAATCGCCTTCTTGACGTTTTGCTTCAATCCAATAAACGGCTGAGTAATCAGATGGGCGAGCAGTGGCATCGTGCATCATCCGTGCATTTTGAACCATCTGAATCAAGTCGAGATTGAGGTCGGGTGATTTGTTATCCGTCATGAGCATCTCCTATTTAATGTCTGTTTTGGATAAGATTTAAGGAAATAAATCGACGGCTGGGACAGGTCGAAACCTTCTAGGGACAACGGCTTTTCCCTCCGCCAACCAAAGTATATAATCGAAAATTTCTATAAACTATCATCGATAGCATACTCCTCAATTGGGTTATGCTGATATATTTTTACACATATACACTTGAGAAGCGCGCCAATGGTCTGTACACTGTGCGCTATCCTTATCCATATTATAACATTCTCTGCTATGACCCTAACATTACGCTATATGAAAACCCGTGATATTAAACAGGTCTCCGCAATTGACCGTCAATCGTTTGACCCACCCTGGCCGACAGATTCTTATAACTTTGAGATTAATCAATCTACAGTCAGTCATATGGTTGTATTAGAAGATTGCGCGGTTACACCATCTTATGACCAACCACCTAAATCAACAGGCTTGTGGCAACAGTTTACCCGTTGGTGGCAATCTGAACCTGAAAGCTCATCATCGACAATTGTTGGATATGGTGGGTTATGGAAAATAGCTGATGAAGCACATATCAGTACCATCGCGACCCATCCTGATTATCGGGGGCGTAACTATGGTCAAATATTATTGGCTGGGATGTATGGTAAAGCGATTAACTTAGCCGCAGACTATATTGTCTTAGAGGTACGTGTCAGCAATGATGTCGCACAACACTTGTATCGGAAATATCGGTTTACCGAATTTGATATTAAAAAGAATTATTATCGAAGCGATAATGAAGATGCTTATGATATGCGCGTGACTTTTGATGATGATGTGATGAATAATTATGATAACTTATACTCGGCTTTACAAAGTAAACAATCATTTGTAGATGAATATACCGCTATGCCACACCCGAGACGGGATTAATATCTTTAATTAAGATAGTCATAATACTTGAACAAACCTAATACAAACTTTAACCAAGCGTTTTTGTTAAATCAGGGGAATTTGCATTAAACTATATTTAATACAATATGTAATTTAGGGGATTTTATGCCTATTCGTTGCCTTATTATAGAAGATGAATATTTTACTCGTGACGTACTATCCCTAACCCTCCGCCGTGCCAATATTGAAGTTGATGTCGTCGATAATGGCGAAATGGCATTAGAGTACCTCCAGACCCATACCCCTGATGTTTTGATTGTTGATTTACATATGCCGAAAGTTAGTGGTTACGAAGTCATTAATGCTGTACGGGCTGATGACCGTTTTCAGAATACCGTTATTATCATCATTACCGCAAATTCCTCCGCCATCAGTAGTCCCGAAGCAAAAATGGCTGACGCCTTTATTATTAAACCATTTGATATCAAGAAAATTGTTGAGACCGTTAAGCAGTTTGAAAGTGTTCGCCAGTCTTGATGTATGGTGTGTTTATCACTTGTCATATTCTGTAAAAATCAACATACTATCATAGTCGCTCTACACGCAAAGGCTTACTTAATTAATGCGTCCACACATACTTATTGTTGAGGATGATTTATCCCTTAGTGAATTATATGGAATGTACCTCGAGCGAGGACAGTTCGGCTATACGATTACAAATTTTGTTGATGATGCCTTACAAGTTTTATCAACACGATCTGTGGATGCGATGTTGGTTGATGTGAACCTCAATGAAGATGCCAGCGGACTTGACTTGATTGCCAATATCCGCCGAAACCCCAATTACGACAAGATCAAAATTATTACCCTCACCTCATTTCCAGAACGCTATGACCAGACGCTTCAGTTAGGCATATCGCTATCACTCAATAAACCCATTAAATATGAGGAGTTGATTGCGATACTTAAGGAATTACTGGATTTAAGTTAAGCTCCTCTTGTGTGACCTGTTCACGCGCTGATGCAAAGACAGCCTTAATCGCATCTTTATCCCCAGCAAACATTAATCCTGCCGATACCTCAAAAGCAAGCTCATCAGGGATGATTTCGACTTCAAAGGGACGACCTTGAGGTTGATTTAAGCGCTTAAGCGCAAAACGTTCCCATTGTGCAAGTTCATCTTGAATCGACTTGGCTGATAGGGGGTTATCATGTGAGCTTTCCTCTGATGATGCTTCAATTGGATTTGCACCCACGGGTAAATCCCCCCATGTAACAGCGGGCAATTGATAATATTGTGCTCGCAACTCGTTGATGCTCATGAGTGGGTAGGCGGTACGGATTTCGTCTAAACGTGCTTGAACATCAGTTGGGCGGATGTCTTCAAAGTCAGCCACCAAGTTATCTCCATAAAATGGCAGAAGCTCTTGTGTGATTTTCTGCGCGATACGGACAAGTTTGGGGTATAAGGTTCGCTCGATGAAGATACGCTCAGCAACTTTTGCATTGGCTTCGGTTGCGTTCTCACTGACTAAGCCGACGGGAATCCCGAAGATATTGAGGATTTCATCACGCTGGGCTTTACGTCCCTGTAAATAATCAAGGTCGCTGTGGCTCAAACCAATGTTCTGCCATTCAACCGCACCCCCACGCAAGAAGGCTGTTTTTCGTCCCGTACCACCATAGTTATTACGCCATTCTCGTTTGACGCGCTCAAAGTCCGTATCGGAAATAAAGTCTTTGATATTGACGATACCTGCTGGTACACCATTATCTTGCCCGAAGGTATTCCGATTCCAGTCCGCCATATGTTTATCACTAAGGATTGCAGTTTGTGCAGATGCAATCGGTGATAAGCCATAATAATCATTGCTGGGATGCCAACGACGGAAGTGAACGACCTCAACCGCATCGAGTGGAACATACTCACCATCAACTTCATATAAATATCCCCGTACAACATCCACAGGGTCAGGCACAATCGTCACACGGTCAGGGCGTAATACCCAAATTTCACGCGGTTGTCCCATTGCATCACCTGCCAAAAACCAATATGCGTTTCCTGTTAATTCTAATGAACCTAGTGTCTGCTCGAAAAGCTCAAAACGGCTGGTTACAGGGTTGGGCATATTGAGCAATTGCTCTAAGGGATGATTGTCGATGCCGATATGTTGCTCATTTTCACGCCGATACACATTGAGGGGGACAAGTGCACCTGCTTCTGCGATACGATTGATAGCGATATAGACCCACGGCGATTGTTCATAAATGAGTGGGGATGCTGTGTCAATCGGTGGATTCATCCGATAACTATTATGTACAGCGACACGTTGAATATGGGGGGCTGTTGGGCGTAAGCGTTGACGACTTGTTGTAAACCACTGTGATAACCAATTGAACATAACTTGCTCCTTGTGTTTTTTGCTCACAGTAGCATGTTTGTTCTGGTTCAAGGTGACTATATGGTCACAGGTTGGAATTTTATAACTTATGTTATATTAACGGCGAGCTTGGCGTTGGTTGGGGTCGGCTTCTTGGATAAAGCTGTCAGTCAACTCTCCATCTTCATTGAGGCGTACCTGACGCGCTTCCAAATTATCAATATCAAAGATTTCATAATCGCCTGTTTCTTCATCAGGGTTATACATGCCTTTGCGCCGTTCTGCTTCACGCATTTGGGTCAGACGCATTTGTCGCGTAATTTCGGCTTGAATTTCGTTTTCACGTCGGTCAGCCCCACCCCCATGTTTATAATAATATTCGATGACCTGCATCACCACACCCATACCCCAAAAGACCGTTGGGAAGATGGGCCACGGGAAGCCAAAGTCAACCTCGCTAATCGGCACACCTGAGAAGATGCCCGTAGCATCCGTATTCGACAGATATAAAAACCATAAGCCAATATTGATGACGGCATAGACCACTAGATGTTGTATGATTTCACGGCGGGCATGAAGTTTTTGTTCAATCCGTTTGCGGATAATTTCTTCTTGGGTCGGTTGGGGTGTGGGTTGCTTAGACTTTTCCTCAATTTGATTGGCTAAATCAGAGACATAATCCACACCGGTATGCACCATATGATCTAGTTTTTGACCGAGGTCGGATAAAGTGAAATTCCCCATATCCCATGCGCCTTCGACCCGAACCCGACGACCTTTGCTATCAGTTGTATAGCTGACTTGTGGGCTTTTAGTCGAACTTTCACCCGATATATAGGGCGGTGCGATTGGACTTGGCGCGATGGGTGGTGCGATTGGTTTGGGTGTCGGTTGAATGCTGCTTCTATCCGCAGGTAACTCGGTAATGCCTGATGCTTCAATTGCAATATTGAAGTCGTGCATGAGAGCCGTAGCTGTTTGATAGCGGTCGGATGGATTTTTGGCAAGTGCCTTCATAATCACATCGTCTATCGCTGATGTAAGCTCTGGGTTGCGGTGGCTGGGTGGTGTCGGCTTGTTATAGATATGCTCATGCACAATCGCATAAGGTGTATCGGCAGTAAATGGAACAGTCCCCACCAATAGCTCGTATAAGATAATCCCGAAGGAATAAATATCAGTTGTGGGTGTCAGGTTCTTCTCACCTTTGGCTTGTTCTGGTGAGATATAAAAAGGTGTTCCCAGCATCATGTCATGGCTAATGGTCGATTCACCCACTTGGGCAATCCGTGCCAATCCAAAATCGGTGATATAAGGCATATCGCGTTCATCAATTAAGATATTAGAAGGTTTAATATCACGGTGCAGTACATCTTTTTCATGCGCGTAGGTCAGGGCATCAGCGAGTAGGGTCATCATCTTCTTGACATCATCAAGGGTCATACCAAATTTGATGAAGCGTCGTTTGAGTGTGCCACCATTGACGTATTGCATGACGAGATAGGGTTGATGTTGCGTTTCGGCATAATCATAAACCGAGACAATATGCGGATGTTCGAGGCGTGCGACAATACGGGCTTCACGTTGAAAGCGTTCTAAGAAATTATCATCCTGCACAAAGGTATCGTGCATCACTTTAACTGCAACATACCTATCGAGTTTTTCGTGATAGGCTTTATAGACAGTTGCCATTCCCCCCGACCCAATTTGACCTGTAATCTGGTATTGTCCGAGAGCTTCGCCCGCTTGTAACGCCATGTGTTTCTCCAAATAACTGTTCCCCATCGTCTCTATTGTACGGTGTTGAGAGGCAGTTCTGCAAGTGAGGTGTCTGTAACATCGTGTTATCTAACTATATGTACGTGCAAAGTGGGGTTTGGGTTTTAAATATCATCCCCTCAATATGACAGTAGGGCATTTTGAAGGGGAAAGGGTGACTATATGGTCACTTGGGATATGGGGGTTTAAAGTTCAAAGTTGAAGGTAGAAAGTGAAAAAGGTAACAGCAGAGATATGATGTAAATATCGGCTTGCGTTAAATCACATCATAGAATCCTGATAATCTAGAATTGCCAGTATCTCCTCAAATTCAGTGACTGCCGTCTGTTGCTCGGCATCTAATGACTCAAAATCACCTAAGCTATCCTTCCACTCTATGGCAGGCGTAATCGACTCTTTCGTGATTAATCCGCGTTGATCATATACTTTTAACAACTCTACGACTCGCAAAGATAATTTCGGATTAGTGATACTCTCCATTGCAAATGGAATCGCTTGCGAATTAGGATGTTTTGTGAGGGCATGCAACATTGCATCGTGTGTGATGGCTTCCTCTTCTGGGATACGTGCTAATACAGCGGTGCTGATTTGTTCATGGTTTGCTTTGATATATGACAATCCCATAATAGCTGCTTCGCGGACTTGTCTTTTAGGGTCTGTTTGCATGGCTTCAATCAAATGTGGGATCACATCTGGGTTACGCATCTGGCTCAGACCAATGGTTGACGCAGCCTGAGCGCGTACCTTACTATGATCATCGTGCTTTAACGCCTGCAACAGGATAGGCAATCCATGTTCTTCTTTAGCTAATTTTGATATGGCTTTGACGCGCGTTTGAACATTACCTGATTGCATATCATCTTTAAGTATCTGCAATGGGTCGGCTTCTATTACAGGCTCTTTAACTGAGAGATTCTGAATGATGGCTTGTTCTGCGTCGGTTAAATCGTCGCGTTTACCATAATCTTGTATTGTTTGAATAATGGTATCCGATGGATGACGACTCAGCACCGTTAAAGCCTTCAAGCGCAACTCAGGGTCATCGCTATCGAGGAGTGATTCCAGTGCAACCACCGCACTTACATCCTCAATCTGTCCGAGATGTTCCACCGCATAGTAGCTATAGGGTGTGATACCTGCCTCGATAAATTTAAGGATGGGTTCAATAACTTTAATTGAATTGAGGCTTGCCAATGCCGAACTCATGTGACTTAAATTTTCAGCTTGTTCGGTGGATATGTCGCCTGATGATAATGTCTTGTGCATCCACTCAATAAGGGGATCAATAAAACGATCATCCTTGAGTAACTTTGCCTTGCCATAAATGGCTAATGTACTGGTAATCAATGATTCCAATTCAGGATGTATTAAATTCTTATAGAGGATCGAAACGGCTCGTATAGAAGGATTACTGTGAAGTGCTGAACGTATACTATTGCGGACTTGATTATCCGTTTCATCAAGCATATGGTTAATTAAGGCAGATATAGTTTTCGCAATGACTGATTTATTTTTGCCAAGTGCTAGCGCAATGTTTGCTCGTACTTGTGGCGATTCCTCAATTTTCAATCTTTCCATTAATGGATAGACCGCCCGATAATTGTTGAGTGTGCTGTCTGTGCCGATGATAATTGCAGCTTCGTTCCGCACTGCCTCGTCGCTATCTTCTTGTAAGGTTTGCACCAAAGCAGGTACGGCTTTATCTTTACCTTTGCCTAATTTTCTGACTGCCTTTAGCCGAACTTCAACATCATCGGATTGTAAATCTTGCGTGAGGCGGTCTACATCTTGATATTCGCGAATACTTTCCAAGGCATTATAAATCAACTTACGATTGCGTTGGCTAGTTTCTGTTTTGGATAACTCCGTTAACGCCTCATGTGCGCGTGAATCTCCAATGTCTCTAATCAAGCGAAGTGCATGATAACGGATTTCTTCATGATCACTTTGTAGACCAAGAATCAAGCCATCGGTGGCATCTGCACCCATTTCGCGAATTCGATCGGCAAGAGAACCGCCTTTTTCATAATATTCATGATAGCCTTCCATACCCTTACGGGTTATATCTTTGATATTGGCAAGGACTTCTAAATATTCGAGAATTTTCTTTGGGTCTGATGGATTCATGATTGATTAGCCTTTAGTATGCCAGTTCATATCTTCCTGAAATAACCTCATTTTTATTCTCTAAAGTTTTGATGATTCACAAATTACTTGTTGAGGTTTAATCAGATTATTACTTTGGTTACTCTATTGTATTAAAGAATGCTTTTTAAAGCCAACTGCCCCATCTCTGAGGCAGTTAAAGGGGATAAAGCTAATCTAAATCGAAGGTAGGATATTGACTTCTATTCTTCTTGGGATGAGACAACCTCAACCAACCAACTTTCAACAATGGCAGGGTTGCCATCATAGTCGATAATCAATTGCCCAGTAAATTCATCCACTTCAATCACACGATAGATACTATCCCCGACAAGTTGCCCTTGTGGGTTACTATCATAGGGTAAATCTAGCAATAGGTCATTGCCCTCGACTTGTTCACTCGCAATAAAGGTGGCTACGGCATCAGGCAAAGCCCGTATCATAGCATCAGGTGTAAAAGCAGGAATACGCAGTGCAGGGTCTGGGGCGAGCGAAATCCGAATATAAGTTCCGCGATAGGTATCTAATATCCCGCCATGAATATAAATATTGGCATTGGATTGTTTGGCTAAGTCGAAGATGTCCAGTGAGTATAAATCGGCTAAATCAGATTTCACAAAAGACCGAATATCTGATGGGCGTTCACGACTAAATTCAGGTGGAGCAGTATCAGGTAGGCTTTGCCCAATCCCGAAATCTTTATTTGCAACCACCATGAACGGTGTATTGGGTGTTAAATCAAAATAACGAAAGTTCAAAAATGGGTCTAAATCACTATTTTGAATAACCTGTAGATTGCGATATTCGCCGTCCTCATTATCATTAATCTCAAAGGTGAACGATATGATTCGCTGGAAAGTATTCGTCAACAAACTCCCTTCATTCTCTTGGACAACGATGGCATGGTTTGGCGAAATGGGTAGAGGAATCGTGTTAAAGGGGAGTTGTGCAAATATATCTTCTGTTTCGGCATTCAGACAAGGGTTTTCTACGGGAATGCGTGTTAATGTCCTGACGGTTGCTAAATCTTCCATCACTAAATAACCACCTGTGTTGGCATCTGTATTGATCGTAAATAATGATGCGACATAAAAGGTGTTTGTAAAGAGCATGACGGTTGCATCTTCAGGTATCAAAAAGCCAAAGATGGTGCTATCCCAGAATTCGATTAAATATGGGTCGCTTTCATCGTCAGGTGCAACACAAATAAATAAAAGGGGAAATGCCTCATCCTGTGCGATTGTGATGGCAAAATTAGACGTAAACAGTAATATAGCCATCGTGAGAATCATAAAAAATTTATGAGTAAACATCATCGAATGATTTGCTCCTATTGAGAACACAATAATTTAAGATCGGCTGACACAACGAAATGTTAAATCATTGTTCAAATAATCATTTTCCAATTCTATCTCACTAAAAACATTATCAACTAGGGTGATAATTGTGCTTTGCCCTATGGGTTGTTTCATATTCAAGACCCATTCATTTTTATTTTGATATGCTTCGGGTAAAGCATCAACTAGAATTTTCCATTCAGTTACATTAGGTATTATTGCGTCACGAAACTCACAATATCGTTGTGCCATCATAAAATTAACGCCAACGACGGGGTTTTCTGCACCTGCTCCTGCGGGGTCGAATAAGCTACCATAGGCTGGGCGGCTACAATCCCCTATTCGTGAGCATAAATCATATTTTGAATTTGATACAGGATTCACATCAATCCATAAGCCTTCTTCGATGCAAAGTTCTTCATTGTCAGATGTTGTGGTGCATCCTTTTGGAATATACATTGTTGCAATCGAAACTCGTATTTCTCCATATGATAATATTTGTTCTTCAATTTGCCACGCCACGGGTGAAGGTATCAAGGTCGATGTTGATGTTGCGCTAGCTGTGGGCGATGCTGTACTTGTCGAAGTCGCTGTACGTGTAAGTAGCGAGTTTGCTATAATCATAACACTATCGGAACTCACTGCGGTTGGTTCTAGATCCGAATCTAATAAAGCATTACTGTCTAATGTCGAAAGATTTTCGACTAAGTTATTTGATGAATTATTATTCCCACTCATAAAGACCATATACACAAAAATCGTCAATAAAATAATGGCAATCAAACTGACGGTATAGTTGATTTTACGATTCGATTGATGATTAAAACTAAGTATCGATTGTTCCAACTCGTTTTCATCTTCATCATCTATTATTTCATCTAAGGTTTTAAGAGACTTATCGTTCTGACTTGACAATGGTGCTGGCTCTGGTTCGATTCTTGGTAAAACAGGGTTCTGTAATTCTGCCTTTGTAAAACGACGGGTTGATTGTGGTGACTTGTCATTTGACAAATCATCTAGTTCTATTTGTTGGGCAATATCATCAAATTTAACAGATACTGCAAGGGTCTCTGTTGTGAGGGTAGATGAAAACTCTCGATACGAGGGCGTAGATTGATTCCTAAGCACCGCAGAAATGAGGTCATCACTAAAATCTTTTGGGCTTTGATAACGATCATAGGGTTTGCTAGCAAGAACTTTTTGAAAGATTCGGTCTAAATCACGTTGAATGTCGGATTGATTTAAAGCGGGTAAATTAGATTGGGTAAGGCTGGGAAATTGCCAAGTCCCCATTTCTAGTTTTTCAAGTACATGTTGATGATAACCATTGTATCCAAGTGATACAGCCTCTGTATGGGTCGTAATAGGGTGGGCTTCATACAGAATTTCATAAGCCACTAGCCCAAAACTAAATATATCCGCCACGGCTGAAGCGCGCATTTCGGGGGCAGCATAACGCAGAGTCATCGCATCTTGTGTATTATCAATTTCAACATCGGATGTCAGGCTAATGCTGAAATCCAATAGATAGGGTCTTTCGCCTTGGATTCGAATATTTTGGGGTTTTATATCACGATGAATAATGCCATGACTATCCCCAGCAATACGAATGGAGTGCGCCTTTGTCAATGTGCTGGCAATTGCTTCAATCCAATGCAGACGGGTTAATAACGCGTATTGTTTCATTTCCCGTGTGGTTAGCAGTTGATTTAAGTCAACACCATTAATGTAATCCATGACGATATAAGGCGGGACGTGCTTTTCGTCATAATCAAAGATTCTAGCAACGTGGCTCGACACTTGATAAAGCATCCGTTGTGCATTGACTTCTCGAATAAAACGACGTTGATAATCCGGAAGGTTGATGTTGTTTAAGTGCGTTACTTTTATAGCGCGACGTTCACCGAAACGATCTTTTGCTAACCAGACATGACCTGATGTTCCAGCTCCTAATGGGCTGATAATTGTATAATTCGGAATTTTAGGAGTCTGATGCAATTTAGATCCAATATGCTATTAAAGGGCAATACAAGCAAATAGAAAACTTGAATAATGAATTGTATTGAATTATGTAAAATATTTGAAATTGCATATCAATACAAATGGCATGTTGAATGAACAGCCCATTTATAAACTTCTTAACTTTTCTTCATGAGATTAATATCTGATAGATTCAATATTATGAGGGATAGTATATCAATAATATGCTATAAGTACCACAAATTCAGATATCCAAGCTCAATTATCTATGGAGTATTTATGATTGGACAATATTTCTCTGGTTATCAACAGTAAATAGTGAACAGAGTCAGCCCTGTTCACTATAAATTTGAGTGACATCTAGTCTAAATCAAAGGTGACACCTTGTGCGAGTGGGAGTTCTGTCGAATAGTTGATGGTATTGGTTTGACGACGCATGTAACCTTTCCACGCATCAGACCCCGATTCACGTCCGCCACCTGTTTCTTTTTCACCACCAAATGCGCCACCGATTTCTGCACCGCTTGTCCCGATATTGACATTGGCAATCCCACAATCCGACCCTGCATAACTGAGGAAACGTTCTGATGTGCGGAGATTGTTGGTGAAGATTGCGCTCGATAGCCCTTGTGGAACATCATTATGAATGGCGATGGCTTCATCAAGAGTTTCATATTCTAGGATATAGAGAATCGGTGCGAAGGTTTCATCACAGACCAATGGGGTTTGTTGTTTCATTTTGATGATCGTCGGCTGGACAAAATTATCACCAAGGTCAGGGAGTTTTCCGCCACCTGTGAGGACTTCCCCCCCATCAGCTTTAGCGGTTTCGATTGCGCTCATCATATGATCAACCGAGCGTGATGTGACCAGCGGTCCCATGAGGGTATCGGCAGCCATTGGGTCGCCAATTTTGACCGATTGATACCCTTTGACTAAGCGATTTGTGAGGTCATCGACGATAGACTTGTGCGCGATGATACGACGGGTGGATGTACAGCGTTGCCCTGCTGTGCCGACTGCCCCGAATAGAATCCCGCGTGTGGCAAGGTCGAGGTCAGCATCTTCAGTGACGATAATCCCGTTATTCCCGCCAAGCTCTAGGATACTGCGTGCGAGTCGTCCAGCCACAGCTTTTGCCACATGTTTCCCGACTTTGATTGAGCCTGTGAAGCTAATCAGTGGCAAGCGTTCATCATTAATCATTCGCTCGCCGACTTCTTCATTTTCGCCGATGACAAGGGTAAAGACTCCATCAATGCCGTGACGTGCCATGACTTCATTACAGATGTTTTGGATGGCAATTGCGGTCAAAGGGGTGGTGGGTGAGGGTTTCCAAATCATGGTATTACCACACACTGCCGCAATCGCTGCGTTCCATGCCCAGACAGCCACAGGGAAATTGAAAGCCGTGATAATCCCAATTGCGCCCATCGGATGCCATTGTTCATACATACGATGTTCAGGGCGTTCCGAGTGCATCGTCAGACCATAGAGTTGACGCGATAGACCAACTGCAAAATCGCAAATATCAATCATCTCTTGGACCTCACCGAGTCCTTCGGTACGGATTTTACCATTTTCGAGTGTGACCAATTCACCGAGGGCTTCTTTGTTTTCACGGAGGGCATTGCCGAGGTCACGAATGACTTCACCGCGTTTGGGAGCAGGCATGGTGCGCCATGTTTTGAACGCCTCTTGTGCGGTTTCGACGGCTTGGTCATAGCTTGCCGCTGTCCCTTGAATCACGCTGGCAATCGGTTGATTGGTGGTGGGGTTGATGGATACCAATTCTTTGCCATTCTCGTCTTGTATCCAGCCATCAATACCGAGGCATACCCCTGCATTGGTTGATGCGATGCCGAGCTTTTGTAGAATCTCTTGCATATCATCCGTCTCCTTATTTTAAATTTTTCAATTGTTGGAGATGATTGTAACGTTTTGGTGCGGATTGTGTAGGTGTGGATGTTGTGCAGAGTATATGACGCTGGGAAAAAGGTGGGCATTATCAAACCTGCACCATGACAGCAAATTTCGTAGGGGTGTTATTCTTCCTGTCTGATAGGTGTAAAGATAAGGTGTTTTTCGTGTTTTCGGACACACAGAAGTGTGTCCCTACGCAATCTTTACGGTATGTTTGTAGGGACAGCATTCTTGCTGTCCGCCAATGAAAATAAGGGTTTTATGCTTAACTTAACAAGCATGGGATGGGATTCTTCCCGTCCGCTAACCCTCCTCGCCAGCAATCGCCTCGCGCACACCCACCAACAAGCCACCCTCATCAAGGCTCGCCAGCACATCAAATTGCTGTTGAATGACCGCGATATGCCCTTTGAGTTGACGAGTCTTTGTCCGTGCAATAGCAAAAACCGCTTTTGCCTCAGCCACCCTATCCGTCGAACCCTCTAATAACGCTAAACCACATAAAGCCAGCCCCTTCGCATCACTGACTTCATACTTATCGGCTGATAGTGCCAGCATCTCATCACAGACAGTCACGGCTTTTGCAAAGGCTTGACGGGCATTGTCACTATCCCCTTGCTTTAAAAAAATCAACCCACGCACCACATGAGAATTATGATTATGTTGAGGAACATCATAGATGCGAGCTTGCTCAATTGTTTGTTGCGCCAAAGGTAATTTACCTTGATAAAGATAGGTCAATGCCAAACCATGACGTGCATAATGTTGTATTCCTGTATATCCAATACCATCAGCAATTGCTATTGCATCTTGATAATAAACTTCAGCCTGTTCCCAATCCCCTTTGTCCAGCATCAATTCACCGAGATTACTCAAATCAATACTTTCACCCGATTTATCGCCAAGCTGACGCGAAATCGCAAGTGCCTGATTGTGATACTCAATCGCTTTGGGGATGTCACCTAATGCACGATAAGTAACACCGAGGTTGCCGAGATGACCCCCTTCGTCTCTTTTATTATTCATCTCACGCGCAATCGAAAGGGCTTGCTCAGTGTAGGCAATCGATTGTTGTACTTCACCTATCATCCCATAAGCTGACCCCAGATTACCGAGACAAGCCCCTTCGTCTCTTTTATTATTCATCTCACGCGCAATCGAAAGGGCTTGCTCAGT
>CAYGTY010000123.1:0-376 GCA_964352825.1 uncultured Anaerolineaceae bacterium | reverse complement strand
GCAATCGATTGTTGTACTTCACCTATCATCCCATAAGCTGACCCCAGATTACCGACGCTCACCTTCTGCAAGGATTTATCATGAATATGACCTTGCAAGCCTTGATGCAATTCAATCATGAGTGTGTAATAACCCCAAAGAAAGAGATAATCAAAGTCAATATCAGTTAAGACATCAGCGGCAGTATCCCAATCCCCTGCTTGACAGCGTAAATCAAATTCTGCCAATTGCGGTTCAAGGTCAGCGATGGTTTTCCACTCTTCGCGCGGTGTGCGTTGGGATTTAAAGTATTCTGCACCGAGGTGATAGAGGGCGATTTGAGTAAAAACAGGGTCGCCACTTTCAAAGCGGTCAGATGTTTCTCCGCGTGGGATGA
>CAYGTY010000122.1:16784-18744 GCA_964352825.1 uncultured Anaerolineaceae bacterium | reverse complement strand
TGTAGGCAGATTAACCAATGAGGGAAAGTTCGTCGATGAGCGAAAATCCGCGCAACGAAACCATTACATATAAATTTCTTGCACGTGTACAGTTATCGGATGAAAGCCGATTAGAACGCTATCTCATCCCAATCTTGATGGCGATTGGTATTGGTTATAGTGGTTTATTGTTTTTAAGTGGTGATATTACGCTATTTTTGGTGTCACTCTTGACGGTAGCTTTACTGATTGGGCTGTCGGTTTCAAAGACCTTACAAAATATCATCCTCAAACGCGAAATGACAACAGGACATGCGTTTTATATTGGCTTGTTCTGGATTTATAGCCAAGGTTGGGTCACGCTCCTGCGTCAATTGCAGACCTTACCGCAATTTGGGAAAAACAGTGAAGATTTTTATATCTTATTTGTATTTTTTATTATGGTGACCTATCGCGGGATTTTTTCATTATTTGGGATAACCCATGTCGGTTATAGTATCTTGTTTACGACGACACCGTTTTGGGAACGAGTTTCTATTGCGATTAATGAGTTAATTGCGAGTGCACTTCTATCGGTATTTTTGGGTGGTTTATTAGCACGTTTTGTTCAACCCAATATCCTTACAATTTATACTAGCCCAGCTTATACATTCGGTATATTCGGTGCATTATTTTTATACTATTTTGTGATTCAACTGATGTGGACACAACGCTGGAATGCTACCTTATCGCGTAATAAGAATTGGCTAGGTTTAGCACGGTTCTTCTCACCGATTGCATTAATCATCGCAACAATGGTCATTGGTCGTCATTTTACGCGCTTGAGTGACCCGCGTACCGCCGATTTATTAGGTAAGGCTAATTTTGACCAAACAATTTTAGCGGTATCACCTGTTCTATGGTTACTGATTTTGGCGATTGTTGTCTTGGTGTATACCAGTAGTCGAGGGTTAAGTCGGCGGTTCTTCCCACACTCCCTATTACAACATTTACCTAAGCCTGTCTGCGAATTGCTTATGAAAATTTCGGATATGGATTTATTATTATTAATTGGCATTTTATCCACATGGGTGCCAATACAGGTTTTACTCATAGGGGATGGTCAATTTGCTGTATTGGATGCGCTTCGTACACAGATTACCCAACAGAATGCACTGATTGATACCAGTGAGCAAGCCTTAGCACTGATTTTTGCTTTGCCATTTTATTTGTCAGTCTTAGGTATGCTGGTTATATATGCTTACGTGTTTGCCAAGTCTAATGTATCTGCAAAAGACCGTGATGAATTAGTTGACCAATTGCCCATCGGTCTCATTATCATGTTTATTATAACCCTGTATTTGTGTTCTATTCCTTTCAGTCAGGTTTTGTCTGAAGGGCGTTTGCCACAACTACCACAAGACTTAGGTAGAATCTTGGCGTTTGATGTATTGATTCCATTGGTGTTGTTGTATGGTCATTATTTCTTGTTGATACGTGTACCTTATGGACGCGGTCAAAAAGCATGGCGTATACAACAGGGGGAACATCTACATTTCGAAGAATCTCGTGTACAACAACGCATCAAGACCCTAGATACAGAAATCAGCCGTATCGAAAAACGTTGGGTACGGATGCGTAATGAAGATGAAAAAATTGAGACACTTTATAAGTTTGTTGAACTCAATAGCAATCGTGATACACAAAATATGGATTTGCTTCGTTTGATACGACAACGTCAAGAATTAGATGAAGTTTCTGAGACACCTGTTTCTGTGACCATTGCTCGCTTGCCAACCCGTATTATCAGTTTAGGAATTCCGCTTCTGCTGGCATTTAAGGTCTATGAATGGGCAGTGGTCAATAATGGTCTGCGTGAGATTGCGAATAACCCGAATATCGGAGTTATTGAATTTTTTCAGATTATTTTACAGCAGACCCAATTTTAGATTTATGACCCGAATCGATAATCACCTTCAAGACGGTAAAAGTCACCGACATA
>CAYGTY010000122.1:4400-16684 GCA_964352825.1 uncultured Anaerolineaceae bacterium | reverse complement strand
TTAAAGACTTGGTATTTTCGTATATCTGTATCAAGAGATTCATCCGCTAACCAAACACGAGACCATCTAATATCGACAGCCACAGCAATAATCCCCGGAATGCTGAGAATAATTAATAAGAGATAGTATAAGAACCGTAACCCTCGCTCCCATGACTCTAGCTGATTATTTGTTAGCCACTTCGCCAATAATATTGCTGTGGGCAGAATGAGTAGCGGAACAACTGCAAATCCCAGCCGATAATGATAGCTGTAGGAATAAAACCAAGTGGCAAAATAGGGTAAGGCTAATAATAATGACCAACCGACAACCCCAGCACTATGTGTTGGACGATAAATAAACTGCTTGCGGATATGTGGCAATAGACTAAAGAATACAATGACTAACCCTAGACCGATAAAAAGCCCCTCTATAAGCGTAATGTAACTCTGGGGCGGGTCGAAGCGGTCTGGAGATATAATCGGATTAGATGGCAATACACCCATTAACAATAAAATGATGCCGAGAATGCCAATTAAAAACTGTCGAACTGGCATTTTTTGAAAAACACCATAGATAATAAAACCAACAATAATCGCTAATACAATCCAATTGAGGTGGTCACCGCTGCGACGCGCTAAACTGAGCCATAAATCAGGGGGGAATGTAATTGCTTCATGACCCAAAGCGATGTTTCGCAAATACCAAACTGCACCCAATGGGATTGATGCGATACCTGTCCAGAAGGCGACCATAAAGCGAGGCTTCCACATCTGCAAGTTGAAACGAGTTCGTAATAAATCGGCTATGACTAGTAAAACGACACCCCATATGAAACCACCTGCTGTTGGTTTGGTATACATTGCAATACCAAGCATTAATCCTGCAATAATAGCATCTTGTCGCCGTATTGTTGCGGATTCTTTTTCCATCCAAGCACTGAGAAAAAAGACCGTTGCCATCGTGAAACTAAATGTAACAGGAATTTCCAAGTCACCGATAACTGACCATTGCCCAACATAGGGATGCAAACTCCATAAAGCCGCTGCAAATAAGCCTGTTCTACGATTGACAAGGCGTTTCCCCAATAGGTATGTAGCGAGGATCGTGCCGATGTGCATCATGGGAATAACCATACGGGCGGCATGGTCATTGATTTCACCGATTAATACTTGGACAAAGGTATATTGTAATTGTAGGAATTGAGGATAGTAGTCGATGCTATGTGGAATGAAACCCTCTAAAAAATAGAGTCGGCTTTGATAACCATAAACCCATAAGGCATCATAAGCTGTGAATGTCCAGAATGCAGTATGAACCCAGCGAATAATAACAGCAATGACGATTAAGCTGATAATCATTTTTTCATCTATTGCAAGTCGAATAGATGGGGTTGTTTTAGGTGTATATTGTTTACGTTTGCGCCATGCTAAACCCGTGCCGATTCCAGCTATGATAATCGTACCCGATAATACCCATATAGGTGAAAATAAAGGCTGACTGATCGATGCACCTACGACACCTAATAGCAACATCCATGCTGTGACCCACGCAGGACCGACAGCTAAAGCTACTGCTCCGACTGTTACACGGGATTGCCAGTTTTTTGTTGCTAGTATTGTATAAGCCCAAGGCAAACCAACACCGAATGTCATCCATAGTGTTGGCAAAATCCCCTTGAGTGCTTCTTCAATCCAATAGAGTGAAACCATATTTCTCGCTTATGAATCGTTTTTGGAAAAGGCTTAACAATGTGAATACACCATAAGCCAACATCATCCCCACAAAGGGAATAATTGGAAGATAGTAACGCGCCCATGCTAGCGGTGTCAAGATAAATGTAATGACACAGATGCCAACACCCCACACCAAGATTAACCAGCGATATGCTAGGAGTATATTCTTGTTTTGTGCGAAGTGGATAACACCAAACCCAACGATGCTCAACATAAGGAGTCCTCCAATCGTTGAGCCACCAATCGCGACACCTGATAAGAAGGATGTCTCATAACTTTGAATTTGTGATGTGATTTCAGAATAACTTGCCCATGCTGGGACTTCATAATATTGAGGCTGGGCTACAAAAACAAAATCGAAGAAACCATTAACTTGAGCCTGTGTTGATGGATAATCACCATATATATCAATCTGAATATCGAGTAGCTCATTACGTAGCCGTAAAACTGTTTGTGCGGATTCTATTGGAGTTCCCCACCATGCTGGGTTAAGGCTATAGAAAGTTGATAATGCGATGATACCACTGATTATCAATAATCCAATATAACGAAGACTTGCTTTAACAGTCGCTTTTTGGCGAATGAGGCTAAATAGAATATAGCTTCCTAGTGCAATAAATAACAAGGTAACTACGACTACATTTGGATGCTTTGCGGCAACAGCTAATCCACAGATGACACCGTATAATATGAATAGCCACCACTTCCGATAACGAACTAATAATATCGCTATGAGTATCGCCAACATCATAAACATAAGGTGACTACCTTCCATCATCGCTCGTCGCCCGTTCATTAAAAGTGCGGGGTTTAATGTCAGGTAGAGGCTGGTGAAGTAGGCAATTGGTCGGTTGAAAATCATAACTGCTATGATAAATGCTGTTGCAATCATCACTGTATGTTGGATAGCTGAAACCATTCGTGCTGGGAAAAGTAGATTGTTTTCGGGTATACGCTCTGTATCATGATTGTAGTTGTAATCTGCTCCCCAATCCCACTGTTCATTAATGTCTTCAATGGAATTTCCACTGAATGCTGTTACCCCCCCAAAGCTGTATTTGGGTATCGTTCCATTTAGTAGACGGAGGTATTGTTCATCAGGGCTAATTGACCATGCTTTATCATAGATCAGTTTGGACATATCACCTTCAATAAAGTGATAGTAATAATCACGCCCCATATAAATTAAGGTAGATTCATCTCCATGGAAGGGTACACTCGATGTCCCTGCGACAATATATAGAGCCAATAAAACCAGCCATATGCCATCTATCCATTTTGGGAGATTCTGTAATCGTTGCATCAACACATCCTACTATTTCATAATCAGCCCGTTACTTTAAGTTATTAATGGTTGATTGGGTAGGGGAGGTTCGGGAGTATTTCGGGCATAGTCATAAAAGACTATACCCGAATAAGTATTTACTCTTCTTCTGCGGGTGGTTCGATTTCTATAAGAAGGTCGTTCTTATTAACACTTTGGCTGGCTTCAATGTGAATCGCTTTGACAGTCCCATCTGTCGGAGACTTTAGCTCATTCTGCATTTTCATAGATTCCAAAATGACCAATGTTTGACCTTGTGTAACGGTTTGACCGTCTTCGACAACAACTTTGACGATTAATCCCGGCATAGGTGCATGGACTTCACCAGAGCCACCACCGAGTCCACCACGGCGTTGTGCCATGAGTAAGGCGCGTTCATCAAGCACTTGTGTCTCATAGAGACGACCATTCATCATGACTTCGATTTTGTTGTCTTCGTCATCAATGACGACTTCTAAGGACTTGTTCTGTGTGATGACTGAATATAACGAGCCACCAAGATTCAAGAAGTTAAAATCACGCGCTTCACCATTAACCAGAATACCACCGTCTTTATCAATCTCAATTTCGTATTGTTCATCATTGATAATGGTTACATATTTCATCGGTGCATCCTTTCAAAACGTCCCATCCATTTCCAGTTGCTGGCATCACGTTTAGCAGGCGCGACAACTTGTGAGGCTAACTGGCGTTGACGATGTGCATAGAGTGTTGCGGCGATGGCTGCTGTTTCGAGTTCTGTATTGGTTGGATCTTGCTCATAAGTATGCATATTGAAGCGTTGTTCGACAAAATTTGTGTCGAATTGACCTGCGATAAAGCTAATACTGTTGAGCAAGTTGATATGGAAGGGGATATTGTGCTTCAAACCCATAATCGTATATTCAGATAAAGCCCGACGCATCCGTAACATTGCTTCTGAGCGCGTGTCACCCCATGTAATTAGCTTGGCAATCATGCTGTCATAATAAGGTGTGATTTCCGACCCAGGGTAAACACCACTATCGACGCGTACACCCGGTCCTGTTGGGACAATCATGGTTGAGATTTGACCTGTTGATGGCATGAAGTTGGAGTAGGGGTCTTCTGCATTGATACGACATTCAATTGCCCAACCTTTGGGTTGCATGACGCTTTCTGTTGGACCCATCCGTCGACCGCGTGCGATACGGATTTGTTCTTTGGCGATGTCTACACCTGTGACAAGTTCTGTTACAGGATGCTCGACTTGGAGACGGGTATTCATCTCTAAGAAGTAATAGTTTTTGTCACGGTCAACCATACATTCGATTGTACCTGCATTGACATAACCAACAGATTCTGCCGCAGCGATTGCCATTTTACCCATACGATCACGCAAATCAGGATCCATGAAGACACTAGGTGCTTCTTCCACCAACTTCTGATGCCGACGTTGGATTGAACATTCGCGCTCACCGAGGTGAACAGTTGTGCCATGTGTGTCAGCCAAAATCTGGAATTCGATATGACGTGCGCCGACCAGCAATTTCTCGACATAGACATCACCATTACCAAACGCGCTTTGAGCTTCACGGCGGGCTGTTTGAAGGGCTTCTTCAAATTCTGATTCTTCATGGACAGGGCGCATACCCTTACCACCACCACCTGCTACAGCTTTGATGAGGACAGGGAATCCGATTTTCTTCGCCGCATGAAGCAGTTCTTCATCAGGTAATCCTGCTTCGGTTCCCGGTATCAATGGCACATTATATTTTGTTACGGCAGTACGAGCCGCTTGTTTATCACCCATTGTCGCAATCGCATAAGGTGACGGACCAATCCATGCTAGCCCTTCATCAATGACTTGTTGTGCGAAGTCTGCATTTTCTGCCAGAAAGCCATATCCAGGGTGAATGGCATCCGCACCTGTTTTGCGAGCAACTTCAATCAGTTTGTCCATCTTGAGGTAGCTCTCGGCTGGGCGAGGTCCACCGATATGTACGGCTTCATCAGCATAGCGCACATGTAAAGCTGCACGGTCCGCATCAGAATATACAGCCACTGTTGGAATACCGAGGTCACGAGCCGCGCGAATGATGCGTACTGCAATTTCGCCACGATTAGCGACCAATATTTTATTAATTCGAGTTGTTTGTTCAGACATATAAGCCCCCTATAACGGAATGTTTCCGTGCTTTTTGGGTGGATTCTCGTCGCGCTTATTCTGGAATACTTGGAGTGCATTAATCAGGCGTGGACGTGTGTTTCGTGGTTCGATAACATCGTCAATGTATCCACGGCTAGCAGCGATGTATGGATTGGCGAATTTTGCGCGATATTCGTCTGCCAATTCTTTTTTCTTCGCAACTGGGTCATCGGCTTCTTTGAGTTCGCGACGATAGATAATTTCAACCGCGCCTTCGGGACCCATGACCGCGATTTCTGCTGTAGGCCATGCGATATTAAGGTCGGCACGGATGTGTTTACTATTCATCACACAATATGCACCACCATAAGATTTACGTGTTGTGACCGTCAATTTAGGGACTGTCGCTTCACAATAAGCATAGAGTAACTTTGCGCCACTCATGATAATGCCGTTATGTTCTTGGTCAGTACCGGGGAGATACCCAGGGACATCCACAAAAGTGATAAGCGGAATATTGAAGGCATCGCAGGTACGGATGAAGCGAGCGGCTTTTTCACTCGCTTTAATATCCAAAACACCGGCCAATACCATCGGTTGATTCGCGACGATGCCGACTGCTGTACCACCCAGGCGCGCATATCCAACAACAATATTTTGGGCATATTCCTCATGAACCTCAAAGAAGTGACCATCATCGACAACTAGTTCAATCACATCTTTTATGTCATAAGGTTGATTTGGATTTTCTGGGATGATGCTATCCAGAGCTTCCTCCGTGCGGAGTGGATCATCAGTGGTTGCAACATAAGCAGGGTCTTCCATATTATTTTGCGGAAGATAACTTAGGAGTTCACGTACCATCATCAGTGACTGGGTTTCGTCGTCAGCAACAAAATGGCAAACACCACTTTTACTGGCATGAACCGATGCGCCACCGAGGTCTTCTGCTGTGACATCTTCATTGAGAACTTGTTTAACAACATCAGGACCTGTGATAAACATGTAGCTGGTATCTTTAACCATGATTGTAAAATCGGTTAACGCTGGGCTATAAACTGCGCCACCAGCGCACGGTCCCATAATGACGCTAATCTGTGGAATGACTCCACTTGCCATCGTATTACCTAAGAAAATTTCAGCATATCCGCCGAGGCTTTCCACACCTTCTTGAATGCGTGCGCCACCACTATCATTTAAACCAATCATAGGTGCGCCGACCTTCATCGCCATTTCCATGACTTTGAGGATTTTATTAGCATGTGCCTCACTCAAGCTACCACCCATGACGGTGAAATCTTGTGAGTATACATAAACGAGGCGACCATCAACGGTTCCCCATCCTGTCACGACACTGTCACTGAGTGGCTTGTTTTTATTGAGTCCGAAGTTGTTATTATGATGATGGACAAATGCGTCAACCTCACGGAATGTACCGGGGTCTAGCAAAATGTCGAGACGTTCACGCGCTGTTTTCTTGCCTTTATCGTGTTGGCGTTGAATCCGTTCTTCACCACCACCATTTTGGCTCTGTGCACGTTTTACCCGTAGTTCCTCAAGCTTAGGGGTTGGGGTCATACGAATTTTCTCCCTTAGTTGACTTATGTATGTGTCTTAAAATTTTCGGCAACACAGCTAGACAACACACAACTGTAATTATTATGATTAAAAATGGTAAGCGTTGCCGATCGTAATCTGCTTCTGTATAAATAATGAGCCGTGTGAGAATTGTTATACTTAAAATTCCAATCCCCACTATAGTATAGCGCATCGCCCACTGACTGCTACCTGCCAAAGCGCGTAGTGAAAATGTGAAGAATGTCACAATCGCTACACTCACGATGACCTCAATGGGTACAGATAAGCTGATTTGGTTTTTTAATTCATCCTCTAGCTGTAACACCGATAATAGCCAAAAGATTTGATATAACATCATAAAGCATGTCAGAATAATAAGCCAGAAGGGGTGTTTTTGCATGGGGATTTCCTGATAACTACGTTGCAAGTGATAGGATTTTGATATGTCACTGAGTGTATTAGCGAGACTTTATCGGTTTCAGGGCGCGTTTAGGAACATCAATGCCATCAAAATTATCAAAGGTCAAATCATCAAAATCAAGTTC
Source organism: uncultured Anaerolineaceae bacterium (assembly GCA_964352825.1). Lineage (GTDB taxonomy): Bacteria > Chloroflexota > Anaerolineae > Aggregatilineales > Phototrophicaceae > UBA6055. The sequence goes on along the minus strand of CAYGTY010000122.1, from coordinate 9,415 downwards.
CAGATAATCTTGAACATGCTTAAAAATCTCACTATAGCTATAGGGCAAACGTTCAAATTCGCTGAACCCTAATTTGTGGATAACTGCTTCTATCGTCTTAATGTCACCTTCAATTTCCACAAAATGACCATAAGGTAATTCATCTAGGACGATTTCTGCATTGCCTAATGTATAGGTCGTGCGATATTTTTCGTATGTCATATACGGTTCAAAGCGCAGTAACCTTAATATGGTATCCATCGTGTCAAAATCGCTGACGGTCACTTCAGCTTCAAAGCGCGAAATAATACCATCCATCACTGCTTTGCCTGCTTTATAGGTTAAGCGCACATCATTATCTTGGCGTAAACGTAAAACAATCTTCTGTTTATTTAAGGTTTCGGATTCATTCTCGTAACGCACATTCCGCTCATGGACGCGCGCTGTGACAAGTTCTGCACCTGCCGCTTCGAGTGTTGCTTGAATTTTTGATAAATCAGGGGCATAGAGCTTGACTTCGACTTCTTGATTATTGTTGTTGCTCATATAGGTTGTATGTCCTTATCGGTTGAGTGGAACTTCACGAATGGCTTCAGGTAAATAATTGTCAATGGCATTCACAATCGCCGAGTAGGGCAGATGTGGGACATCAGGTGACATAATCACACTATGTAAATATGTCCCTGAGGCGCGTTGGACAAGCCATAAACTATGGTCATAATGTGATATATTCGTCTGGTCTTCTAATTTGTCAAATTTGTTTTGCAAGAGTGCATTCTGTATCGCATCAAAAACATCGCGCTGTACAGTTAATTTCACTGCTTGTTGTTTGTTAAAATTCTCATAGACAATCTCTAAATCGCGTTTATCTTGATGACGTTGAACCAGTGTCGCAATCGAATGGCGAGTATCACGTTTGGGATAATAGGCTGTGATGCGTAAAACATCAACCACCCCGACGGCTTGGGCGACAGTTTTGATATTGGGTACATTTAAATTATTAGCCACTGCATAGAGTGGTGAATCTGTGAATACCATCAATTGCCCCATTGAGCTCTGAATAGAGTGCATCTACATACTACCCCATCCCCAAAACATTAAGGAAGGGAGCTACAAGTCCCTCTCTGACAAGTCGGGAGGGATTTAGGGAGGGGTATTTTAATTCATTCCTGTCAATTTATATAACTTAAAGCTCGATAACGATTTTGCCGAATACTGTATTTTCTTCGAGCATATCTTGTGCTTGACGCACCTCATCCAATGGCAGACGTGCTCCAACGACAGCTTTGATATTGCCTTCAAAGGCTTGATTCATGAACGTCATATAATCGCGATGTGGTCCCATTGTGCTACCAATTAATGAAATTTGACGCGAGAAAATCTGCGCCACATTCAAATCAACTTGAAATCCACTTGTACCGCCCACAATCAAAATGCGCCCACCGATACGACAGGAGCGAATACTGCTATTGAGTGTTGCACTGCCGACGTTATCAACAATAACATCAATCCCACGCTTATTTGTCATTTTGTAAATTTCACGCGCCCAGTCGGGGGTGTCTTCACGATTGATAGTGACATCTGCGCCGAGTGATTCTGCTTCTGCACATTTTTCAGCATTGCTACCAACAACATAAACCTTTGCGCCAGCGAGTTTTGCAATCTGAATACTGATGCTATTCACACCACCGCCAGCACCCACAATCAGAACCGTTTCCCCAGGGAGTAAATTCCCGCGTGTGATGAGTGAATGCCATGCAGTGACACCCACTAAGCCGAGGGCTGCTGCTTCTCCATAATCAAATCCATCAGGCATTTTCATGAGGTTGCGCTGTGGCAAAACAACATATTCCGCTGCATTCCCTGGATGATGTTCCCCAAGAATTGCAATCCGTGATTGATTTTCTAAGCCTGTATGGAGTGCTGGGTCATCGGCTTGGACGTAGGTTGGGTCAATACTGACACTGTCGCCAACTGCAAATTGAGTAACCCCTTCGCCAATGGCTGAGACAACGCCTGCCCCATCAGCACATACAACATGTGGAAAGTCGAGATTGAGACCTTTCCAACCAGCGCGAACAAACAAGTCAAGACGATTGAGTGCGGCTGCTTTAATATTGACTTGGACTTCGCCATATTTTGGTTCTGGAATCGGCAAATCATCAATTACTTGTACGACTTCTGGACCGCCATGTGCGGTGAGAACTCCTGCGCGCATTATCTTATCCCCAATTCATTACGTGCGATGACCATTCGTTGAATCTCGCTTGTGCCTTCATAAATACGTGTGATACGAGCATCACGGTAATATCGCTCTACTGGCATCTCTTTGCTATAGCCCATCCCACCATGAATTTGTACTGCTTCATCGGTGACAAATGCGGCGGTTTCGCTACAGAATAATTTTGCCATACTGGCTTCGGTTGTATAACGCCCCCCGTCGATTTTACTCTGTTGTTTCGCAAGGACAGCGTTATAGAGCAAGCCACGGCTGGCTTCGATACGGGTTTTCATATCAGCAATCTTTTGTTGAATCATCTGGAATTTACCAATCGGTCCACCAAATGCTTCACGCTCTCGTGCATAAGTTAAGGATGCCTCATAAGCCGCTTCTGCGATACCGAGGGCTTGTGCTGCAATGCCAATCCGCCCAGCATCCAGTACCGTCATGGCAATTTTAAAACCTTGCCCCACTTGACCCAGTACATTTTCGACAGGACATTCATAATCTTCAAAGATGATTTCACTGGTCGCACTCGCACGAATCCCTAACTTGGGTTCTTTTTTACCGCGAATAAACCCCGCTTGCTTTGTATTAATCAAAAAGGCAGTGACCCCTTTATGACCTTGTTCAGCATCGGTCATTGTAAAAAGGACAATGCGGTCAGCGACTGGACCACTGGTGACCCAGCTTTTGCGACCATTGATGATATAATGTGTGCCTGCATCGTTGAGGACTGCACGGCTCGCCATTGTACCTGCATCACTGCCTGACATCGGTTCAGTTAAGCTATATGCGCCGACTTCTTCACCTGATGCAATCGGTGTGACCCATGCTTGTTTTTGTTCTTCTGTACCAAAAATTAAAATACCATTGCAATAAAGCGAATTATTGACGCTCAATATCGTGCTATGGCTGGCATCGGCTTTTGCAATTTCGACCATTGCTAACACATAGGCAAGTGTATCCATGCCTGCACCACCGTAATCTTCGGGAACTTCGATTCCCATTAATCCCATTTCGCCCATCTTCTTGACAGTATCGACTGGGAAATTGCCTGATTCATCAAACTCTTCTGCAATCGGCAGAATTTCGCGTTGGGCAAACTCACGTACCGCTTGTAAGAGCATCTCATGTTCATCTGTCATCGCGAGGGTTAAAGGACGCGATTGTTCAGTCATCACCATTAGGACATTCCTCCATAAAAAACACTATATCTATCAGTTTACGCTATTTGCCAGCTATTATAACATTTATGTACTGTAGATAATCAAATCAGTTTGGAGAGAATAACGAATGTCTGATATTAAAATTAATCACCTTGCAATCGTTGTCGAAGATGTCGAAACATCCTTAGCATTTTGGCGTGATGGATTGGGTTTATCGGTTGGTGGTGATGTACAAGATGTGCCTGCGGAAGAAGTAAAAGTTGCGTTTTTAGATGTTGGGGATGCGCATATTGAACTCGTTCAGCCGACAACAGAAGATAGTGGGATTGCAAAATATCTAGCTAAACGTGGGCAAGGGATGCACCATGTCTGTGTCGAGGTATCTGACATTGTTGCAAAGATGGCTGAATTAACTGAAAAAGGGTACGACCTCATTAATGAAACACCACGAGAACGCGATGGCAAAAAATACGCCTTTGTTCATCCCAAGAGTACAGGGGGGGTATTGCTGGAGTTATATGAAGTTCAGTAATACAACATAATTTTACTAACTGTTTACACTCTCAATCATCTACTAGTCCTCATATTATCGTATGATAGATCTATGAAACATATGAAAACTTTGGAGTGAGTACATCGTGAATAATTTACGAAAAATATGGATGATGCTATTGATGAGCCTATTATCTTTATCATTGTTAGCGCAATCAGTGGATTGTCCTACATTGGTACAGACTGCTCTTGATCGAGTGGATGAAACTTGCGCAGATATTGGGCGTAATCAAGCATGTTATGGGAATACCTTGATTGACCTTGAACCCCAAATCGATTCTGTGATTGAATCTTTTGAGATTCCGGGGGATATAATTCCATTGAGTGATGTTGCAATGATGACACTTGCACCACTTGATGAAGTCACTGAGACATGGGGGGTGGCGATGATGAAGTTACAAGCCAATATCCCTAATACATTACCGGGGCAAAATGTAACCTTCTTACTCTTCGGTGATGTTGTGATTGAAAATGCAAGCACAGAAGATTCTGAGTTTATGCCAATGCAAGCCTTTTACTTCAGTAGTGGGATTGGGGATGCTGGCTGTGAAGAAGCACCTGAAAGCGGTCTATTGATTCAAACCCCTGATGGCGTAGAAGAAATTTTGCTCAATGTAAATGGTGCAAATATGTCGCTTGGCTCAACTGCATTTTTGCAAGCTGGCGAAAACCCCGATGTTCAAGATGGATTTCAACTTGCAATTAGTGTGTTAGAAGGTGAAGGGACAATCGAAGCCTTTGACGAAGTAAGACCGATTCCTGCAGGGTCATGGATACGTCTTGAAACTGACCGTAATTTTAATGTAATTCGTGTACCTGATAACCCAGTTCCGTATCAAAGTGATGTGCATAGTCGATTACCGATTCGTGGATTAGAACGCCAATTTGAAATTCAACCACCACTGACTGAAAATGAATTGAATCAACGCTTAGCAGAGTTTAATCCTGAGTCTGCCCGTGAACGTTTGCAGAACTTAGGTGCAAACCTCAATCAGCAACCGATACGAGAACGAGACTTCGGGAGCGACAATCGCTTAGGTAGACCTTCAGATAATTCTGAACTACAGGATGGGCAGGACAATAATGAACGACCC
>CAYGTY010000122.1:0-4300 GCA_964352825.1 uncultured Anaerolineaceae bacterium | reverse complement strand
ACCCGTCGATAATCAGCAACCTAATAACCAACCGACTGAACCACCCCTCGATAATCGACAACCAAGTGGAGAGCCAACCGAGCGTCCATCTGCTGATAATCCACAATCCAGCGGACAGCCAACCAAAAAACCGAGGGGTAGTGGTTAAATACAGACTATAGATATGCTAACTTGCATATTTCTAGCCACTCATTACAATAAATATAAAGAAAATAGACTAATGGAGTTTTACATGGTAAAACGTAATCTATTATTTGCTCTTTTAAGTGTGCTAATGAGTGTAACCCTAGCCTTTGCACAAGATGAATGTACAACAGTTGTTGCTGATGCTTTAACTGCAACCGATGCTGCATGTACAGGTCTTGGGCGAAATCAAGCCTGTTTTGGAAATGTGAATATTACAACTACTTTAGCCGACTCTTCACTTGTCTTCCAAAGCAAAGGTGATGTTGTAGAATTAACAGAAATTGAAAGAATGACGCTATCTCCCTATGATGAACTTACAGGTGCATGGGGTGTCGCGGTGATGAATGTACAAGCCAATATTCCTGAGACCGTCCCAGGGCAGGGCGTAACCTTCTTGCTCTTTGGCGATGTGGATATTAGCAATGGTGGTGATGCGATGGAAGCCTTTTACTTTAGTAGTGGTGTGGGAACGGCTGGTTGTAAAGAATCAGGTAGCGGTATTCTCATTAACACACCTGAAGGTGCAGGGACAATCACGCTTATTGCTAATAATGTGACAATTGATTTGGGGTCAACGGCTGTTTTAACCGCGCAGGCTGACGACTTCATGACGATTGCGCTGACAGAAGGTAATGCGACTGTTACAGCAGATGGTGAATCTCAAGAATTTGAAGGGGGCTTCCAAGTCAGTGTCCCTGTAAATGAAGACCTTGAAGCAATCGGTGCACCGAGTGAGCCTGAACCAATTCCAGAAGAAACCCTCGAAACATTACCCGACATCATGGAATTTATCGAACTTGTTGAAGATGAAGATAGTGAAGATAGCGATTCATCTGATGAGACTGTTGCATCAGGTGGCACTATTGTCCCATTATCAGGAAATTGGGCGTTTACAGTCACCAGTGTTGCACCCTCCGCAGGGTGTCCAGCAGGGATGGCAGAAGCAATGACCTCTGCTCCTATCCCGACGAGCTATGTCGAATTTGGCGATACCTTTGATTTACAAACGATGATGGAAAATACAAGTGAGGAAATGCCAGCAGGGATTACTTATGCCAACCCATCTCCTAATGTATATACCATGAACTTCTCGCAAGAAGGTGTTACATTGACTTGGACAATGACATTGGTTTCTGAGAATGAAATGACAGGACAATATTCAATGGATATGGCAGGTGCCGGTCTCTCCTGTTCTATTGATGTTTCTTATAGCGTGACCAACCAAGGTTAAGTCTGCCTTATTATTCGACAATCAACTAGAATGCCACTATTCTGAACGGGTAGTGGCATTTTTGTATTAGGAGATGATAGATGTTGAAAAAATATAACATATGGATGTTTGCAATTTTAGTCATGGGGATTGGCATCGTGACTGCACAGGATGCGACTTGCTCAGAAATTCAACGAGCCGCCTATGATGCTGTAATTGAATATTGTCCCCGAGGTATAGATTATGGACTTTGTTATGGAAATCCGACAATATCTGTAGATTATAACGAAATGGGTGATGACACACTCCGTTTCACACTTCCCGGAGATCGGGTTCCTCATAATACAATTGATTGGTTGAGAACGAGCTCCGAAGGCAATACTTGGGGGGCTGTCAATCTTTTCTTTCTTGCTTATGCAGATAATGTATCATCAGCTGTGCTTTCCAAAATGATTATTTTTGGAGATGCAAGTGTTCATAATACAGGGACAATAGATATTACGATGTTTATTGACTCTGGATCGATTTCTTCTCGACAAGGTGCAAATCTTCGTGCAGAACCCTCAACTGAGGGAGAAGTTATCGAGACTTTGATGTATCAATCAACCGTATGGATCACAGGAAAACTTGCTGATGATTCATGGGTACGTGTGCATACCTCCACAGATGAATTTGCTTGGTTAGCAACCGAGGCAGTAGCTATTTATGATATATCGCGCATCCTTGTTGTTGACCCTAATGAACAACCCGAACCCTTGACATCGCCCCTACAATCTTTTGATTTTCAATCAGGGTTGCCAATTGCCAGTTGTGATGGTGGAGGCTTGAGTGGGATTTTGTTGCAAACCTATTCTCCATATTCACCTGAGTTAAAACGCAATATTCCACCGACATTTTATATTAATGGTCTCAGTATACAAGTCGATGGCACTGTGTTTTTGCAAGCGCATCCCAATACAGGCTTACTTGTTTCTGTGATTGATGGTATTGCTGATCTATCCGCCTTAGGTGAGTCGCAGACTGTTGAGACAGGTTATGTGAGTCGTGTCTTTATGGAGCTCAATGACGAGGAATACTTGCTTGCAGTTGAACCCCCATCAACACCACTTGCCTACGAATATGATGAGTTAGTATCACTTCCACTGGATTTATTAGGAGAGGGGACAACCTTAGGGCGTGTTGTCGCACCGTTAATCACACCACGTCCGATTGGTGGTGAGAGTCCGATTGCAGGAATGGCACTCAATGCACCTTGCAAATTGACAACAGGGGAGTCTGGGGCAAATATTCGCTCAGCACCCTCTCCTGATGGGTCAATTTTGATGGTTTTGGGGTATCGCGAAAGTGCTGAACCTGTCGCACGTGTAATTGGCTCAGATGGCTTGCCGTGGTGGAAGTTAGCAGATGGTGCATGGATACGGATTGATACGACAGTCACAGGTGGGGATTGCGCCTCAGTCCCTCGTGAGGATTTCGACGGATAACCCACATGCCATCAATGTGAACCATAAAAGCTGGGTGTGAATAAATGTCCACGGATAATGGTCGAATAGACCAATCGCAATAAATGCAATGATACTGCCCAGAATGACAATACGTTCTGGGCGTTGTTGATTATATCGCCAGATGTTACGCATTGTGCCAAACAGGGCTGTGAGGATATTGATACTTAGTATTGTTAAACCGACCAGTCCATATTCTGACCATATACCTAACACGACTTGATGAACATTATCACCGCGCAAATCATAATCTGTTTTAGTGAAAAGATAATGACTGGCATACCACGGGAAATTACCTGCACCGATGCCGATATAGGGGCTGGTCATGATGGCATCCATTGCAATTTCGTTAAATACAATTCGGTCAGCAACAGACCGCATCTCAATCGACTCTTCACCTGCACCCACTCTCGATGCAATCAGGGGACGATACATTAATAAGAACACAACACCCATGATGATTGATAGCGCAGCGATAAAAACAAAACGTCGTTTAATACCATAAAAGCGAATGATGAAAAACAGGGAAACCAACAAACCTAAACCAAAGCTACCCCACGCACCTCGCGAAAATGTTAAGAGAAATACCCATAACCCACTGAGGAAAAATACCCCCCCCACTATTTGTAAACGTCGATTATCGTGTAAAATCAGCCCACCAGCACTGAATAATCCGATAACAATCAGTCCCGATAAAATATTAGGATGGGGTAATAATCCATAGGGGCGCAACCAACGTATATCACCTGACTGAATCACGCTCACCCCTGATAGAATAGGATTCAGAGAAAACTCTCCAATTGATTTAAGCTCAATCGAGGATTGACTTGCAACTTGTAGCCCACCGATAAGGGTCTGTATAGTCAGCAGTATGACACCCAATAGGAGTATCCAACGAAGCTTTGGAGTTTGGCAGAAAACAATCCATGCAAATAGAAAAACCAAGGCAATCTGTAAACCTGCATTTTGTGCGACCCCTGCACGATCATCTGCGACAAAATCCCAATGTTGACTGAGTATCGCCCAGCCAGCAAACGCGATGAGGCTCAAAAACCAAAGTAAGTTTGTTTTGTTTTTATAGATATTTTGTATGCCACGAAAGCCACTCAAGACCCACAGCAATATCGTTACAATCAGAGGGATGAAAATCACAAACCCTGTGACATAGGTTGCTGTAAATGGTGCAGGCGCATCATCTAACTTCAACCACGCTTGTGTGAAAAATAGTGTGGTCAAGATGCTGATAGGTATTAGCTTGGTGATGATATTTTGGGCTGATTTTAAAATTTTCATAAGCGCAGTATAGCATGATTCAAAAATTGAAAACGATATTTATTATAAGGATTCTAATATACTTCTATCTTGTTTTGTTTTTGTATTTATATTATACCTATAGGGGTAT
>CAYGTY010000121.1:0-18769 GCA_964352825.1 uncultured Anaerolineaceae bacterium | reverse complement strand
TGAACACGATTACCTGAGATCAGTTTACTGTCCCAATTAATCGGGTATGGTCAGATTAGTGAAAACGTATGTGCGTGACACAGAAATGCTCTCCTTTGATATAATTTCTTCAAGCAAAAGGTGCGTGACCTTTAGCTTCAGGTAGGGCAGTACGGCAGTGCTGTACTATACCTTTTCAACTTCAGCGGAGAGTCGTTCTAGATATTCACATTGCGGAAATACTATGTTATCGAGGAATTGAGTTAGAGTGATTTGAGGTTCGACCTGAATCTTTCCTTGCATGCAAATATCAAATATGCATGAAACCACCCTAATTACGGTGGTTTTCGCGTGTACATCAGTTAAAGGCTGAATCAGGTAGTGCGATCTGGGGGGCGGTCAATTCGCTGGTTACCTGCTTCAACATGATCTCGTTGATGAGTTAATATTGAAATTCAACCCTGTTGCATTTGGTTGTGGTATACCCGTCTTTGGCGATCTTCAGCGTAACTTGAATTTATCATTGCTAGATACGAAAGTCTATAATAACGGTGCTGTCTATCTGCATTACAGTATCAACAGGGCAACATAAGCTGAATTGAGGTCGATAAGAAGAGCATGGTCAATGACTCAATAGGCTGTGCTCTCTACATAATCACGCGTGTCCTTTTGATAGAAGATTCAATGGCTTGATTTGTCAGCATTCAGACTATCAAACAGATCATTTTCAGTCTTATGTCCGCCATTAACCAGGCTAAAAACGCGATAGTAGCTTTCAGATTGCCAGATAGGTTTATCATCCTGTGCAACTTTTTCTAGTGATTGAATACTTGCTATCTGCGTTTGATGACAATTGACTGCTTGCCATACGATATCCCAGTAAGATGCTATATCAATATGGGTTGTAATTGCCCAGTTCGCCCATCCTATCGCCTGACGTTTAATACCATCAATCGTCATGGCGAGTTCACCAAAGGCTTCTTCGTAGATAGCTAACTCGTCGCGTGTATCAACACGGTAGTATAATTTTTTCACTTGATGCGCGACAAAATCGCCATCAATTATACTATTTGCTGCTTTTATGGCGGCGGCTGTCGTAAATTGACAAATGGCAATATGATCGGGATGCCCATAAGCACCATAAGGGTCAAATGTAATAACAACATCGGGTTGTATACGGCGAATATGCTGCGCGATACAAGCAATAATATCATCAGAAACCGCCTGATCCAGTTGCCCATCAATATAATCTAAGACAATAGTTTCTTTGATACCAAGAAGCTCTGTTGCTTGCCTTAGCTCATTTTCACGTAGTTTGCCTAAAGTCGTTTCGCCGGGATAATCTTCTGGCGCACCAAACCAACCATGCTCACCTCGTGTCGCAGTAATCAGGTAAGTTTCTACGCCTTCATCGGCATATTTTGCAAATGTTCCACCAAACCCCAATGATTCATCATCTGGGTGTGCAAGAACAGCTAATAGTCTTAATTTTTCTTGTGTCATTTGTCTCGTTCTCCAAACATTACGGATGTTATCTGCTTCGTTTTACTCAGCGCGGTTGCATATAATTCAGCCAATATATCCGAGTCAGATGTATTGCACATACGCCACCTACACCTGACATCGAATCTCATTTTTCTCGGTATCACTCTCAGTTGGTTACAGGAATTCAATAGCGTATTGATGGCAACATATGCTTGTGCCTAGTTACCATAATTGCACACACAAGTTGCCGAGTTGATTGGACGGAATGGCTTGTGATGAATCATTGTTGGTATCAGAATCAGGGTCATCGTTACAACCGTACCAACTGTTGAACAAATTTGAACTGATGCTAGACCGGGTTGCTTGCGAAAACTTATTGATTGCATCACAGGCGGGGTCATCGTTGCAACTGTACCCACTGTGTGAGGTGAGATTTGTTTGTGTATTAATCAAATCATTCTTGCCTTCATATGCTTGAGAGGTGGCAACGATTAATACACTTATTAGTACCATAATAGGTAACAGACGCACATTTACTTTCTTCATCATGATATTCTCCTTTTATGTCAGAATGATGCTTCGACCAAACCCCAATGATTCATCATCAGAGTGGGCGAGAACCGCTAGTAATCGTTGTGGTTTTTGTGTCATATCCTTTGTTCTCCGATGAGCATTTTTTGTGCGATGCTATCTTTATAGGTAGCGATTTGAGCGCAATGTTCAACTTTATGCCCATAGTAGGTATACGCGATAAAGTCATCTAAATCATACTCAGCACCGTACCAGGCGATAAGTCCCGACATGAGTCGAAGCTCATCGGGAAATTGTACGAGGATGTCAGATACGCGTTGGTGTGCTTGTATGTATTCCGCAAGTACCATGTTGTACGTTTTGTAACGATTATCCCGAACCACTACATCATTAAAGTCTGCATCGTAGATAAAGGCATGCAAGCGTTCCGTATCTTTTGCCTTGCCCTGTAATGCTAACAATAAGTCACCTAAAATCCGCTCAAATGATGTCAGGTGTATTAAGATGTCTTTGATCGACCATTCACCACATACATTGGGAATAGCCGTATCTTCTACAGTGAGTCTATCTAGTGTGTTCATCAATGTGTTGTGTCCATTTTCGAAGATGTCAACGATATGCATCATGTGTTCCTTTCGTCTTTCTGTCTTATTTTGCAAATATAGAAGTGATGATTCTGGTAATTGGTTTAATGCTTATGTCCGTGTATGTTTTCTCAAAGCTGAGCTTGTGGATTCCGGTTGCGCGATGAGAACTGTTTGAGAGGCAATGCCGGAATTAACATTGGTGTTGTCTGCCGATACTCCTGATATGCTTGACCAAATCGCCGCAATAAGTCACGCTCCTCAAAGTACAGACCGATCAAAATATAGCCTGTCATGCCGATGGCAAATATTAAGCGTCCAAGCGTCATATGTGGCGTTGCCCAAAAGGCAATGATGACACCCAATTGCATTGGATGGCGCACGATCTTGTAAAGAAATGGTGTGCGATACTTAGGAGGTGTAGGATTTTTACCCCTGTAATACGCATATACTTGTTGCAATCCCGTTAACTCAAAATGATTGATGAGGAAAGTTGCAATAAACGCAATCCCCCACCCACCAAAATATAAACTCCAGAGCATCACCTGTAAGATGGGATTGTCGATGTTCCAGATGGTCACAGGAATCGCTTGCCACTGCCAGATAAGTACCCCTGCAAGTAAGCCTGCTTGTAACATATAGGTACTGCGTTCCATCGAGCTAGGTACAATACGTGTCCAGATGCGCTTAAAGTTTTCCCGTGCCATTAAGCTATGTGGTACACCAAACAAGAAGATAAGTGCGATATTGATCGCTATAGCCGTTGGAATTGAAGTCTGTGTACCTGCATCAACAGAATAATCACCCAAAAGATTGGCTAAAAATCCTCCGAAACCAACAAAGTAAGCAGATGCACCAATCAGATAACAGATGATGCCATAAAGTAGGACGGGTAAACGGTTTAACATGATATTGCCTTTCTAGACTATTTATCAGGACAGTCTGTATAGTTACTGCCCTGATGAGATAGCGTGTGTGGTTATTCTGGTTTGATGTTTTGATTTAAGCTGAAGAAGTTCGTCGGGTCGTATTTTTTTTTGATGGTAGCAAGACGTTCGTAATTCTTCCCGAATTGTCGGCGCATCAATTGCTCGCCTTCTTCTTGAAAGCCGGGGAAATTGAGATAAACACCCCCATCTGAAAATTGGTTGAGTGCGAACCATGCCGCACGAGTCCATGCAATGTTTGGTTCGTCTTCATCGGGATTTGCCCATGTTGAATCAAGGCTTAGATTGAAATTTGCACTACGATCACCAAAGGCTGTCGCATCGGCAGCAACCCGTCCCATTGCACCCCCCAAATGACGTAAAACAACCAGTGTCATCGGTGATGGGCGTTCCACAAAATTTTTAATAATCGCATCAATCGCAGTATCGCTAAGGTCAGCAATGTTGAGGGATTTCCAGTAGTAGCGTTGTATGTGTGCTGGGAAAAATTCGTCAAATGCACTCTGTACTTCGACAAATTCACTGACTGCAGTCATATCAATCAGTGGCTCTACGATGTCACGTAGCGGTTGGAGAATGCTCTCGGCATCATCAACTGACCCTGCATAGACAGCATCCACGATGACGACGTTTTGATTGTGCATTTCCTCTGGGAAGTCAGGGATTGCAGGGACACTCCATAATAGACATGAACTTGACACTTCATCAGGCGCAGTATCGGTAAAGTCCCGCCATGCTTTGATGACCTCAGTCGCTTTATCGAATGGGTACATGACGGTTGCTTCCATCACGTCGGGACCTACAGGATGTAACTGATATTCGAACTTAGTGACAATACCGAAATTACCGCCACCGCCACGCACTGCCCAGTAAAGGTCTTCATTTTTGGTTGCACTGGCATGACGTAATTGTCCATCGGCTGTAACAATGTCAACTGAAAGTAAATTATCAATAGTCAGACCATGTTTACGACGAAGATGTCCGACACCACCACCGAGTGTTAACCCTGCAATACCTGTTTCAGAGACTTCTCCACCGGGAGTCGCTAGACCAAATTTCTGTGTGGCTTTATCGACATCTGCCCAAGTTGCGCCAGCTTGTACCTGGACAGTCCGTTGTTTGGCATCAACTGACACTTGTTTCATCGGCGATACATCAATCACCATTCCACCATCGTTGGTCGCATGTCCGGCTACATTATGTCCGCCACCACGCACCGAAACAATCATGTCCAATACCTGTGCTGTTTGCACACCGAGGATGACATCCTCGACACAGCTACAGCGAACAATAGCAGCAGGGTAACGATCAATCATGCCATTCCAGACGGCGCGTGCTTCATCATATTCAACGTCCTGTGGCAGTATAACTTGCCCTCTAACTTTGTTTTCTAGATCACCAATGATGAATTTGATGCTTTGGTTTGCGATATTCATGTTCTTTATCCCTTCATGATTAAGGGTGGCAACTATTGAGCCAACCACCCTCAGTTTGTTGATGTGTTAGTTGCTTTGTGCTAATTCGATGCGAAGTTGGAAACCCATGTAGTCGGTGAATCCGATTAATTCTTGAGTCTGTGTACCTGTTGCGCCATTGTATGTACCTGTACCACCTGTGATAGCACGCTCGATTGGCACTTCAACATCAATTAATTCAAAACCCGTAGAGATAATCGTTGATGGGCTATCTTCACCATAGAAGCTGAAAACTTGATTGGTGATAACGACCGCACCGGTTTCGGTATACATACCATCACCTACAAATGTGCCAAAGCATGTCCATGTACCAAGAACGAGATCAGGGAATTCTGGACTGCCATCTTCCAAAACGCCGTTACTACTACCATCCAGTGTTCCTTCGGGGTAGATGTAGCCCTCAGTGACGAAGCTTGTTCCATAGGCTGGCATACCATCTTCAAATGTGATTGACGGGTCAAACACAAAGCGGGCTGCATTTTCTACAACATCAACATGCAGTACATTTGCTTCTTGATCTTCTGATTGTGCAAATAGAACGGTTACGCCTGTGACCAAAATCAGAAGGCTGAGCATTGTGAATTGAAATAAACGATTGAGTTTCATGACTTTCTCCTTTGAAAGTTTGTGTGATTTGTCTTATTGACGTTTTCAGATTACGACAATCAAAAGGCAAACACATCAAACCAAAGTAATGTCTCTATAAATCGGTTATTTCAACTTGGGTGTATTACTTTAGTTAGATGTAGAAATAGGGAGGGTCGATTACTATGGGGGTCTACCCAAAAATACGGAGACAGACTTATGGAACACATCCAACGTTATGAGCAATTCATATTGAGCGAAGCTGATGAAACCTTTGATTTTGAAAAATATCTAAACCATGAGGTTGCAGTCTTTAAACGGCATATTGATAGTATGAGGTGTCACAAACAACTCAAAATTCTTGATGCCAACGGTCAATCAAGCCTATTAGCATTAGGGTTATCCTTACAAGGGCATGATTTTTATAGTACGAATAAGATCGATGTTGACTTGCCAGAGTCGTTACAATTATCTATGCGACAGCCCATAAAGCACTTTCAGTGGCATCAGGAAACTACATTTGATGTCGTTATCTTGTCACACAATGCGATCTCAGAAAATCTTACTGAAGATGATTTATGTCTAACCTTAGTGCAAATGTTGAATGTACTGAGAGAGAACGGTTCGCTCCTTATGACGACTCGCTTTTATGATCGGCTGTTGCGCCTCCAGCCCAATAGAGACCAATCGCAACAAATTATGATAGACGGTAAACAATGTATTCAACTTTCGGTGTGGGATTGGTTATGTAAAAGCAATTGTACCTATCTGCAAAGTCATTATATTATTCAGCAGATAGCTGGGGATTGCAAAAGTTACCACAGTAGTAGCCATCATCGCGCATGGCGACGCGCAGAGATTAATATGATGTTATCCCAAGTCGGATTCATGGGCATTCAATATCACTCTGTTTCTAATGACCAAGTACTCATCCGCGCAATTAAACGATGATTTACAATAGGTTGAGTTCGCGTGCTTGTTTAACAGCTTGCACACGATTTTTGACCCCTAACTTACCAAAGATATTGTAGTTATGGGTCTTAACCGTGCCTAAAACGACGGTAAGATGCTCGGCGATTTCATGATTCGTCAGCCCCTGACCTAAAAGATGTAGAACTTCCAATTCTCTATCGGTCAGTGGTTCAATAAGAGGTTGGGGCGATGCTGATTTCACCGGCATCCTATTTTCATCCCATGTATAAAATGGAAATGTATCATGAAGTTCATTGATTGCGTCTTGCAGGCGCATCTCGTGACCTTTATTCATCACTGTTGCATAAATTGCCGGGGATAGTGATTCTCGATACTGGGCAAGGGCTATCTCTGCCACTTCACGTATTTCGTTTTCGGTCAAGGCGTGATTATAAACGAGGCTCATATATTGTATACCTGCTTCAGTATCTCCTGTTTCTATCATAAATCGCGCAATTGAACTCATGACCTGCAATTGTAAGTTGGGTAGCTCAATCTGTATTATAACTTTTAGTACTTCGATGAAATAGGAGTGTGCCTGCGAGAATTGTTCAAGTGCGAGATAGGTATTACCTAAGCCTTCAGTCGCTCTTATCCACCATCCTGTATCCCCTAATTGTTTGCTCAAATCTTGACTTCGTTCAAAACAGGAGATTGCACGCTCAAAGTCTGCTTGAAGCACAGCAATTAATCCAAGATTTACCAAAGGAACTAACATACTTTCAGGATCATCGAATCCTTTGCGTAGGCTAAAACTTTCCTCGAAATAGCGTTGTGCTGTTGCATATTGTCGCCGCGCAATAGCAATCTGTCCCTGCTGATTAAGCAAATATGCCATGAACCATTGATCCTTCGTTTGTCGGATAGCATCTAGTCCTAAACTAACCGCCTCTGATGCCTCATCATAATTAGCTTTTGCGAGTGCGACACTACTCAAGACATACCACCCGCCTGCAATGTCGTGCCCATAATCATGCGCTGTACTATACGCCACCAATGCCTGCCCTAACTCAATGGCTTCGTCATATTGACCCTGAATTGTTCTCACAATCCCTAGCCCCATATAAGGGATTGCGCCGAGTGCTTTCGTTGGTATGACATCATGTGTCTCGAAGAGGGCTTGGGCATCCTGAAACGTAACCTCCGCTTTTTGAATCTGCCCGAGCCGTATATAAACCCAACCAAGTCCAACCTTTAGATCCATGATGAGTCCATAGTAATCTTTTGTGCCATCATCTAATCGTTGAAGTTGTTTAAACAAAAACTCGGCGACATCTTTGCCTTCTTGATAATAGGCTTTGAATTGATATATATCATTTGTGACGATGACGAAGTGTCTCAATGCTTGGAGGTCTAAGACAGTCGGTATGAGTGACCACAATCCACGAATATTATCTAGCTCCTGAACAAACGCATTTGTTACCTCAAATTGCTTTTCATTGGTCGTTCCGGGATATAGGTTTGCAACAAATTCACCATAATAGCGCGCGATTCGTTTATACACATCATCAGCTTGATCAGAGTCAGATTCTAGTTTCTCGTGAACGTATTGTCGCAACAAGGCGTGCATCGAATAACGTCCATTGTCATCCACATTAAGCAAAGACTTCTCGATCAAGGCAGTAAGTAAAGGAAGGTTAGCATTTGCAACATAGGTGGCAGCCTCACGCGAAAATGATCCACGAAATACAGAAAGATGGGTGATTGTTTGCTGTTCTCTCTCACTCAGGCGCGCCCATGAATGGTCAAATACTGTACGGATACTCCGATGATGATCGGGGACATCACGGAGGCGTGAACTGAGCATATCGAAATCACGGCTAATTTCTTCAACAAGTTGCTCACAGGTCAAAGACCGAAGCCATGAAGAAGCCATCTTGAGTGCTAAAGGAATACCCTCAACGAGCTGGCAAATGCGAATCACATGTTTATATTCAGTATCAAGATCAAATGATGGGTCGACATGTCGGGCATTGGCTGTAAACATCTCGATAGCAGCATATTGCTGGTTGTTATCATTATGATTCACTGTTTGTGGGAATCCCAATCCAGTAAGTGTCCAAACCCATTCTTGCGATACATTGAGTATCTCCCGTGATGTCACCAAGATTTTGAGATTTGGCGCAGTATCTAACATCGCAACAAGATCTGAAGTTGCCGAAATCAAATGCTCAAAATTATCGAGTATCAGTAGAATTTCTTTATCCTGCAAATATCTCTGTATTTGCAATTTGGGTTCAGATGAGCCATGAACCGCTTGCCCCAATGCTTCCAAGAGCGAAGTAATCATAAATTCGGTAGCAGCGAGGGGTTGTAGTGGAATAAAGTAAACGCCATCTCTAAAATCAGACTGAACTTGTTGTGCAATTTGCTTTGCAACATGTGTTTTACCAATTCCTCCTGATCCCACCAAAGAAATAAGGCGATATTCGGGTTGTCGGAGCATCTCACAAACTTTATCCACATCATGCTGGCGACCAAACAATGGGGTATCCGTATTCTGGATAAATGAAAAGTTATCATGATTATCCATTATTATCGTATGACCTTTTTTATCTATTTGAAGGTTGTCCATCACGTTAATCATACTCTCTCCCATCTATCTTGCCAAAAGTTAGATTCATACTGTATCAGAAATGCCTAACTTTGACCTCTTACTTTAGTTAGAGATGTACGATAGATCTACAATGCAATCAAATGATAGTCTATCAACGATAAGAATAAGATCGTGAATAAAAAACTGGCACGATAGTCCGTGCCAGTTTTCTTATATGCTGAGTTGGTCTTAGCTAATCGGACAGTTATCACCTACAAACGCAATATCTCGTAACGGTATCCATCCGACACTACCATCTGGTAAATTGATAACGATACCTGTGCCTGTTAGATGTTCGAATGGTAGCCATCCACGGTCAATCAAACGACCTATCCGACTGCTGAAATCGTCTGGTGTGTGATAGACAAAAGCGGTTTCTACATTTGAGGCTTTCACAACATTACAACCATCGCTCGGTGGGATACCTTGATTTCCAAAGACACGAATATTCATCGGTGGTTCAACGGGTTGTTGAGTTGGTAGTACAATATCGTCAGGGCAACCGTTACCGACTAAATGTGTATCTTCCTTCCATACCCAACCTGTATTATTAGGATAACCTTGCAATATAAGTTCATACGCACGATTAGCTTCTACACGTAAGGGTAAATAACTTGCTAATTTCGCGACGGGTACAGACCCTCCATTACCAAGTGTGTTATGAATAAACACATCATTAATCCCAATGTTTCGTACGACACTACATCCATTTATAGGTGGTTCACCAACCCCACCAAGTGCTGGCAGGACAGCTACTGTGGGAACCAGTGTTGATTGTACTGTTGCTGTGGGTGATATTGGCGGAACACGCAAAATTTGTCCGACAAAGATTTTATTGATGTCGATTAGACAATTCACTATTTCTAGTGTGTTCACGTTTGTGTTGAACTGTGTTGCAATCTCTGTCAGTGTGTCACCTGCCACAACACT
Organism: uncultured Anaerolineaceae bacterium; assembly: GCA_964352825.1. Classification (GTDB taxonomy): domain Bacteria; phylum Chloroflexota; class Anaerolineae; order Aggregatilineales; family Phototrophicaceae; genus UBA6055. Next base: position 8,685 of record CAYGTY010000121.1, on the reverse strand, counting down.
ATAATGTAACCAATGCGGATTCAATACCGTGCAATTAGGTTCTACAAAGTTTTCGATATTGATGTCTGTTGATTCGATTGCAACCGCACTTAATGGAGCGGGTGATGCCATCACAATTTCTTCATTTAGTTCAGGCATGATTTGAGGTATTGCCGTACGGGTTGGATTGCTCGGTATTGTCGGTTGCTGCTGTATAGGCTCAATTACCATTTCTGAAGCACCACCTTGAGATGATGATTGTGATTTGATCCCGAGTTGACAGCCTGTCATGACTAGAATTGTGATGATAAAGATTATCAATTTGCGTATCACCAGTGTATTTCCTTTCACTGTATTTTTATATACTTATGGATTAAGTAACAATCTCAGTGTAAGGTGACACACGGTTGAAAACATCTAACCAAAGTGATGTTTTATGATTCTCAAGATATGAAATTATCTACTACAAGTATAATTCCCGCCTAGCGTTTATACGTGTATGCTCTAATAACCCTAAACCATGCGTTTAATCCAGTTTCCTCCCAATTTACATCGATCAACTATCCTGCCAAAAGTTAGACTTGGCTGTATCAAAAAGGTCTAACTTTGACTTCTTACTTTAGTTAGATGTTATCAAGAGTTTCCTCGACTATTCTTTTTTTATTCATGCAACGAGGAAAAACTCAATGACAACAAAATACATAGAACCACAGAATCAAAAAAAAGGTGCAGACACAGGCTTCAATCTAAATGAGGTGGCAAAACTCACAGGACTTGAACTATTGCAAGCATTTGTTGCTCGAAAATTGCCAGCACCATCCATCGCTAAATTGATCCCGATGGACATCACCCATATTGAACATGGTCACATATTCATCGCTGTACAACCGACTAGTCAATACCTCAACATAATAGGAACGGTACATGGTGGTTTCACGGCAACTGTCCTTGATACGGCAACAGGCTCTGCTATTCACAGTACATTAAACGCAGGCGAAGCCTATAGCACGATTCAACTCAATATTCAGTACACTCGCCCCATTTTGCCGAACATAGGTGAACTGATTGCCGAAGGTATTGTTGTTCACCGGGGTAAGCAACTGGCAACTGCAGAAGCATATCTACGTGATGAATCGAACAAGTTATATGCTCATGCAACAGCGAGTTGCATGATTTTTCCACTTAACCAATAAACATAATAAGGAAATCTAATGTCGAAAAAACAACTAACTGCACTCTTTATGTGCAACTTACTTCCATTTATGGTGGGCAATAGCTTGATGGCTTTATTACCCATCTATATCAGCAAAGACCTCGGTGCGGGTCCGATATTAACAGGCATTGTCATTTCAATTGCCTTCGCAGTATTGGTGATGAGTACATCACTCAGTGCAAGTATTGGTCGTCGTCTGGGACGGTATCGGGATGTCATCACAGTGTGTTCGTTACTGTGTATTCCAGCATTGTGGTACGCAGGACAAGTCCAAAATCCCATCATTTTAACTGTGTTGCTTTGTATCGAATGGTTCTTCGGTGGATTGCAACTGGCGTTAATACAAGTCATTACTGCGCTTACAGTTGATGAAAACCAGAGAGGTCGCACATTTGGCCTGTTGGCTACAGTAGGACCATTGAGCCAGATTATTGGCGGTTTTGCAGCCGGAGCTATTGTGATGCAATGGGGATTTGAGGCACTATTCTGGTATTGCTCGATATTGTATATCATTTCTCTGGTCATCTCGCGCTTCATCACTGACCCACAAGTGCCGCGTATATCAAAGGCATCATCCAGGGTAACAAAATCTCCGATTCCGCTTGCAATCATGATGATTATGGGGGCGAGTATTATTGCCCATACTGCTAGTTTTGTCATCAGCATGGCACGTCCTCTGGCAATGGATGCCCTTCACTTTGAGGCAAGTGCTGTAACAAGTACCGTAACTGTTAGCGGATTGGTCACGTTAGCTTTACCACTTTTGGCGGGTTGGGCATCGGACAAGATCGGACGACGCTCTGTATTCATCGGCATCTATTGTTTGACTGCAATCGGAGCGATGATTTATATCTTTGCAGGCGATCTCTGGCAGTTCTGGACTGCACAAGCACTTGTTTCTGTTTTAGGTGCAAGTATGGCAGTCGGGGCGGCACTTGTTGCAGATCGTGTAGCACGTGAAGATACCGACACCAATATTTCATATTTTGCCACCACCCCATGGATTGGTGCGGTCATTGGCTCGGCAGGCGCAGGTGTTGTCATCCAACAACTAGGAACCACTACAGTATTTGTCGTGGCGACTGGCTTATTGATAATCGCGATTGCACTTGGTTCAGGTATAACAATCAGTCATCGCTTCCTCTCAATAAAAAAGTCATTGGCATAGTTTAGCAATACGTATTCAAAACTATTCGAGGTGTTATCTTCAAAATTTCTCCTCGAATAGTCCAACACCATATCTTGTTTTAATGCATTCTAAGAATCTGAAAACAAACACAACAAATTGTCATTACAGTCAATCATAGAGATCAATTGAAAGGGCATATCATATCATGACATTTACACGTAGTTATACACTGTGCATTGGCGTTGCATTTATTCTAGCAGGGGTAGGTGGTTTTCTTCCAGCTATGACGATACAAGCGGATATGACGGCACCACAGCTTGTCCTCAATATAAATTATGGATATTTATTAGGGATATTCCCTGTAAATTTACTTCATAACCTATTTCATCTGGAGGCAGGCATAATCGCTATGTGGATGGCAAGTAGCAATCAGTTGGCGCGACGATACTGCCAGATAATCGGTATCATACTCACCGTATTCACCATTATGGGAATGTTACCCGACCTTTCAACAACATTAGGCTTGATGCCCCTATTCGGTCATAATGTCTGGTTACATGGTCTAGAGGCAGGATTGGCGCTCTATTTAGGTTTCTACTATAAAGATGACTACAAGCTAAAGAAGAAGCGCTGACGATGAATACAAAAATTTCTCCGCTCTTACGCTGGTTGACCGCATTTGAAGTCTGTGTATTGCTTGTCGCTGGTGGAGGTTTACTATTCTTCCCCGAATCATTCAGTCAATATTGGGCATGGGATTTAAAGCCGTTCAATACAGGTTTTCTGGGTGCGGTCTATCTAACATCGATGCTATCAGCTCTGGCAATCGTCATTTATCCCTATTGGTCAATTGCACGCATTGTTATTCCGATGATTGCTGTGTTTACAACAATTGTGCTGGATGTATCGATTGTTTATTTTGAACGTTTCATAGGACCCACGTATGCCTTAATCCTGTGGTTCGTACTCTATATCGTTATCGCTGTGAATGCGATCTTTCATCTGTGGCTATACCGCAATCAATCCCGAATGGCTGACATCAAGCTGTCAGGAACGGTGCGTTTTCTATTGAGATTTCAGATTCTATTCTTGGGTTTATACGGTATTGGACTCCTTATCGCACCACAGATATTCAGCGCGTTTTGGTCATGGCAACTTGATGACTTTCATGCACGGCTCTATAGCGTGGCATTCATTACACCAGCAGTGGGTGCGTATTGCTTAAGTCGATCATCGTCGCGTAATGGCTTAACTATTTTAGGAATAACGCAGATTACAGGCGGGGTGCTTCCCTTACTCACGCTAAATAGTGTAGATCGGATTGTTGAACGCATTAATTGGCTGGATTTCGGCACTCAACTGTGGATGATGTTATTTATTTATATCCTGTTATCGGGTATCGGGATGTTATTCAGTGCCTATTTTCAAACACAAGAATCAATATCAATTTTAGAAATGAAAGGATTTTTCAATGAATAAGAAAGTGAACATTGGTGTTATAGGAACAAGTTGGTGGGCTGAACTCGTATTTTTACCTGTTCTTCAAAATTATGAGCGCGCAAATTTGATTGCTGTGTGTGGTCGCAATCAAGATCGGGCTAATGAAATTGCAGAGAAATATAAGATACTAGAGGTTTACAGCGACTATCGAGAAATGATCCAACACGCGCAACTGGATGCGATTGTTATTGCGACACCTGACGATACACACTATGAAATAACTATAGCGGCTCTTGATGCTGGACTCCATGTCTTATGTGAGAAGCCTATCGCAAACAATGTTGATGATGCTCGTGAAATGGTTATAAAAGCTGAGGCTGTTGGTGTTAAACACATGGTCATGTATACGCACCATTGGTTTCCAAATGTACAACGCGTGAAACACCTGCTTGATAATGATTATATCGGTAAAGTTTATCATGGCTACTTCAATTGGTTTGCAGATTATGCGCGCGGTGGTGACTATATGTGGCGTTTTGATGCTAATCGTGCCAATGGCATATTAGGTGATCTTGGCTCACACTTGATCCATATGGCATATTGGTTGCTTGGGGATGTGGTCGCAGTGACGGGTCGCCTTGGATTCGATATATCACGAGAAGGCTATCATAATAGTGCATCGAATCCAGCCAACGATACCGTACATATGATATTAGAATTTGCGAATGGTAGCCAAGTACAGTTCTTGGTAACTGCAAGCGCACATGTGATTGATCATCCTATGAAGGTAGTGGTCGGGTTACATGGTCAGAAAGGTACGATCCAGACTAAATGGTTACCCGATAATAGCCCAATGGAGATGGTTGTTAATGCACAACAAAACATGTCAGATGATCGTATAAACGAATCAATGACTGTTGAATTCGCTGATTTCATGAATACCAATCCCGTTGGTGTACGGCAATTCGTTGATAGTATTATTGATGACCAACCAATTACCCCCGGACTTTTGGAAGGCTACAAAGTCCAACGAGTGATTGATGCTGTTATCCAATCTCACGAATCAGGTTGTCGTATTGTTATCGATTCCGCGAATTAATCGTCAACGGGGGACTTATTTCATCAGGGAATCCAGTGTTTAGCAGTATTTTTAGCATTTGCTGTGATTCTGCTTGCGTATATTCCCCTCATGCTTATGCCAAGCATTAAGCGTTATGCTGTTCAACAATGGCATTAACGATGTTCGTCGATATACAAGGGTGCGGGAATACATCAGCCTCATACCAACTGCTCCAGAAGAACATTGAATGGAGCACCGACGGACATTTGCCGATTTACCAATAACAACAAAAGGAGATTATGAGTTATGTCAAAACAATTAACGGGAAAAATCCAACGTGGCAACTTCAAACTTGACTATCGAATCGAAGGCACAGGAACGGATGTTATCGTTATTGGGGATACGAACTATTATCCCAAAACATTTTCTGAGGAGTTGCGCCAACACCTGCGCTTGATATTCTTCAGTCATCGAGGTTTTGGCAAAACGACTGCACCTTTCACCCATGCGGATTTTGAACTCGATCTAATTGCCGATGATATTGAAGCACTGCGTCAATATCTCGGACTGGGTCAAGTGACTATTCTGGGACATTCCGGGCATGGGCATATGGCACTCGCATATGCGAAACGATATTCTGAATACATATCAAAGGTTATACTGTTGGCACTTAGCCCCGATAGTAGTCCTGCTAGTTTCCGTGCCGCAGACCAGTATCTGGAAGACTCGGTTTGTCCAGAAAGAAAAACTGCGCTGGCTACCAGTATGTCAAATCTTGAGGCAAACATTGATGCCGATCCGTCAAGAAGGTTTATTCACTACGCACTCTGTTCTGGACCACGAATCTGGTATGACTACACATTCGATGCAACGCCAATGTGGGATGGTGTACATGTCATCCCTGAGATGTTTGATTATGTATGGGGGACGCTATTTCAAACAATCGACATCACGCACGTACTAGATCAAATCACTACTCCCGTTTTTCTCGGTTTGGGGCGTTATGATTACTGGAATCCACCACATTTATGGGAATCTGTACGCGACGCGTTTTCTCAACTGCATTTTAGAGTATTCGAACAGAGTGGTCACACGCCACAACTAGAAAATGCAACTCAATTTAATCGGGAATTGCTGGAATGGTTGGCAACTTAATACGCTCAATCGCTATCGTGTGAAGCTACATGTATCCAATTCGACACGACTTTGACAGTTTATCAGGTGGCTCACACTATAACTAAAGTTGTAGTGACGTATCGGCAAGAAATCAAACTTTCGTCAGTTCTAAATCTTCATGTAAAAAGTCTATAGTGTGTATATCACTGAATTTTAGAAAGGTACACACATCATGTTACAAGCAACAACACAATCCCAACCCTACGTCAGTAACCGCGTAAATCAAGATTATGACATTCAGAAATTCCGCTTTCCGAATAATCAAGCGGAAGATTTCTCGATACTCTATACCGCCAACAGTGAGTCAACTTATATGGGCTGTGCTTGTATGCATGGCACACGTGAACAAGTGAGCCTAAAGATAACAGTGCCCAACGTGTTTCGTGGTTGGGGGATCGAAGCGCACTTACTCTTTCACATTCGTGAAGCAATAAGAGAAGAAGCTATTCAGGATATTGTTGTAAGCGATGCCCATGACGAGGAGTTGCTCGACACGTTACAGGCAATGGGATTTATCGTGTCATCGAACATACCCGACTAGCAAGCAAACTCACTATCTGCTAACTGGACAACACGAAAACTGGAACATCATGGACACACAGACAATTCAAACAACAGCAGGAACACACGACTCTAGCATTTAAATGGCTAGCACATTCGTCATGTTATTCCGGGTGTGGCACACAAAAGATGTCGCATCACTCAGCGCAGACTGGATTGCACTGAGCAATATCAGCAATGGGATTTACTGGCTTTATGTTTTGTCATTGCCATTCGGTCCGATCTATATCCTACATGGCTTTTACACCATCTCATCTGTGTTGTTAGCTAGCTGGTACGTGCTGTATCGGCAACATGACACAACAGATACACACGCACGATTTATACAAACTTACGGGATACAGCCGAGTTCCCTGCAATTTAATCAATCAACAGAAAGGGCGATCAACACATGAAGTTATCAAAATACATAACTGCACGGAACATGTTTGCACTCTTTTCCACCGCTTTCCTCGTACAGTCGGCACATCATGCGGAACATGTAGCTCAGATGATTCAACTCTATGTGCTGGGCCTGCCGTTATCAGAGGCTACGGGGTTGCTTGGTGAACGGTTCAATTTTGAGTGGGTTCACTTTATCTACAACGTTAGTCTCGAAATATCTATCGTCGTCCTGTGGTTAGGGTACAAACACCTGAACACACACATGAACATTAAAGCTATCAACACATCCATGCCATTATTTGTCTGGTTAGTGATTGGGCAAGGTTATCACGCATTTGAACATATCATTCGCATGATTCAGTATCTGAGCGATCCAATTTATGAGACAAGTGGCACACTGCCACCGGGGCTAATCGGTTTGGTATCAAACTGGTCTATTCCAACGATTCACTTCTGGATCAATATGGTTGTTTGGTCAATTATGGTGATACTTGTTGTACGTCTAAATACTACATTTTGGATTTCTACACACCGGACGATGTTGTATTCAAATACATAGGACAACAGCATCGTCATTTAGCGTAACTATACAACCTTCAACCAAATGCTCAGGCTGAGTCTTCTCAATCTGAGCATTATTGTTTTGTCTGTTGGAGTTACATTATTAGTGGAGAGCAAAGTGGCTTAGACCATGTATACAATTGATACAGAGTCTGTTTTGATAGGTCTCTTGGATGCGGTGGAGCCCTGAGTAACAAATACTATCTATAGAAACATCAATTGCGATGTCATGATATATCGTTCAAATTGTCCAAAACCTTGGTTACTAATAAGTTGATGGTGGAACAGGCTGATCTGAATTTTCGTAGCAACAAATGAATGATTGCGCGGCGATTGATAGCGGGAACATCTACAGCAAAATCTTCATATCCGAGCGATGCACTTACAGATTCAGCATGAGCAAGCACAGCATCAAAATGTACTGGATCATATAACACAAAAGGTCCGTTACTTGCGCCAATATATCCATAACGAATGAGATTGCCGTTCATAGGCATAGCGATGTGCAAACTCAGATCACTGTGTGGAGATACGGCTTAATAAGACTTGTGCTACATCATCATCTTGCATATCCGGAAACACAACTAACTCGATGTTTTCAACCATCTCATTACTGCCAATACGACGAGCATAACCAATAATATGATTGTCTTGTTCTACGACCCAAAGTGATTCTGTCAACTTAAAGAGATGATTGTGCAAATCATAATATTTTGCCCAGCTTCTTGTACGTTCTTTCCCATCTGCAAGAAGCTTGCCTTCTGACATGCCGATGCTATGTGCAATTCTAGCTCTTGATATATCACGAACATTGTCGATGTCATTTAGATCGTCTCAGTCTGCTTGTCTCTATGTAATCTGATTTCTGTTGGTAGGTGTTGATATTGTCATTTATAAGCTCCTGATTTTCTGTCAGAGCTTGCTTCATATTTTTGATGTCTATAGGAATACTGTGTGAAAGTTTCAATGTTATGTAATCTTGTATCCTATCTGTAACCAACAGAAGTTTATTTTCAGCAATTCCTTCTAAACCTTAGCTGATAAGATTTGCCACCACATAATAAATCTGTGATGTGTGACACTGAGAGGCGCAGGGATTTCATAATATTATCTCACTCTAGAATATGATGTGTTGATAATCCAACAGAAAGATAACAATGCTCAATCTCTGGCATGACGATA
>CAYGTY010000120.1:0-19247 GCA_964352825.1 uncultured Anaerolineaceae bacterium | reverse complement strand
TACTCCGACTGGTAATCATTCCGATTTTGCGGATAGGGCTTGGCACAGGTTTAGCTGTTTTGGGGTAGAGTTCGTCTTGTTTAAGCTGTGTAATGGTCGATGTTGTTGAAATATTATGTGCATCAATCAGCTTGGCTTTCAATACTTGTATCTGAACCTCAGCACGCTCTTCATAAACTTGTATATCGCCATAGACTTCTATTTCAATATCATTGCTAACGTCAAAGTCGAGAGTCCCTGTGATACGCTCAGTTATCATACATTTGATATGTGTCCGACCATCGACTAAATCAAAATATACATGCCCTAAATCTGATTTGTGGTAGCGGGCGACTTTCCCACCGACCCAATAAAAATGATTGAGTGTTTCAACTTCAACAATGCCACGTACCATACGGTTGATTTGTTGAATTGCCCGATGTTCTGCTGGCTGTTGTTCTGACATAAGTTACTTCTCTTCTGTGTCTTTTCTCTTTTTCATCTGTAAGTCGATAATTCGCTTGAAGGGGTCTTGACCTTTCGGAATCATCACTCTACGCGCACGTCCACCGCCTACTGTTTCACCAACAACACCGAGTTCTTCTAACATATCCATAATACGTGCCGCGCGTGGATAACCTAAACCTAATTTACGTTGAATCATAGACGCGGATGCTTCTTGTGTATCAACAACTAATTCAATGGCTTCTTCTAACATGGGGTCTGTCTCAGAAAGGAATTGGCGACGTGTTAATCCACGTTCCCACGGTCCATTAAAGACTCGTTCAAGTTCACCTGCTTCAATCTGTTCTTTATTCCATTTACGCCAATGGTCAACCACCGCACGTACTTCATCATCGGAGACAAAACAACCTTGGATACGCTTTGGACCTGCCGCATCAGATGATAAATAGAGCATATCCCCTTGTCCGAGTAGATTTTCTGCACCAACACTATCTAAAATGACGCGTGAATCAACACCCGATGCAACGGAGAATGCAATACGAGATGGGAAGTTCGCTTTAATCAGACCTGTAATCACATCAACACTAGGACGTTGTGTTGCGACAACCATATGCATCCCAACAGCACGTGCCATTTGTGCAAGACGTGTGATTGTCTTTTCTGTTTCATCAGGGTGGCTCATCATCAAATCCCCAATCTCGTCAATCATAATGACAATGTAGGGTAAGTAATCTGCACCGCGTCGTCTTGAACCCACTTTATCATTATAGATGTCGATATTACGGGATGAGTGTTCTTCTAGGAGTTTATAGCGACGATCCATTTCTAAGGTACACCATTTCAGTACACCAATAATGCGCTCACTATCTGTTTCGACAGGTCCTAATAAATGAGGGATGCCATTGAAGCGTGTTAGCTCCACCATTTTGGGGTCAAGCATAATCATTCTAACTTTATCAGGAGTATTTTGCATCAATAGGGCAGTTGCTACTGCTGCAATACAGACTGATTTACCCGAGCCTGTTGTTCCTGCTATCAGGATGTGAGGCATTTCTGCGAGGTTAATGGAAACAGGCGTTCCTGATACATCACGTCCAATCGGGATATAAAGTGGGGAATCTTTCTTTTTGCTCTCATCGTAATAGGTTTTACTTTCTAGGACATTACGGAGCGCAACAACACTGGGTTTGATATTCGGAACTTCAATCCCCATATAATTTGTGCCGGGAACAGGAGTTTCTAAGCGTAAGCGTTTAGCCGATAGCGCAAGGGATAAGTCACTGGAATAAGATGCGATTTTACTCAGACGAATCCGTTCTGAACCATCAGTCTTATAAGGTTGTACAGCATAGCGCGTGACTGTTGGACCAACTTGTACATCAATAACATTAATATCGACATCGAACTCAAGTAGTGTATTTTCAATCAAGACAACCTTATGATTGATTTCATCTTCTGCTGGTAACAACATGTCAATCGGCTCTAGTAAATCCATATCGGGTAAGGCTTTGAGGCGACGACCTGTACGGGTTTCTTCTTTTATTTCTGCAACAGTAAAATACTTCTTCATGCGCCCATCAGGACGTTTAACAAGTGGATAACCTGTGACTTTATCTTTATTCCCTGTCTTTTCTCCAATGAGATTATAATCCGCTAATTTTTCTCTATCTTTTGCAAATAGCGGATGATTGTCTAAATCAGGGCGGGCTTCTTTCTTTTTCTCGACTTCTTCTGCAATGGTCTTTGCTTTTAAGCGACGTTGGCGGGTGGCACGAACTGATGGAGGTAGACTATCTGGGTCAATCCGTATTCGCATAATGTGTGTGCGATAGTGGGGTGAACTTAATAATTGTTTGTATATTGCTAATCCATCTTTTGTTTTTGGTTCATCCTGTGCTTTGAGCAACCTGTCGCTAAATGACTGTAACTTCGCACTATATTTAGATAGCGTTTTCACAATCTGACGGCGTTGCACACCAATCACAATAACAAGACAAATCGCGATAATAATAACGAAGAGAAGCAGGGCAACTGAGCGTCCCATCAACCAATAGAAGGGGAAACTTAAACCCCAACCAATTAATCCGCCCCCTTGACCTGCACGAGCTAAGGCGCGTAACTCAACATCACTATTACTTAAATGAAGAACGCCTAACATTGCTAAGAATGCGACTTCTATTGCAAGCAGACGAACTGAACTAAATCGGATTCTAAGCCCTAATTTGGGTAACCATAGAGCGATCCCAAATGCAAACACAGTACCTGCTACCAGTACGCTCCCATTCCCAAACAGGCTTGTTAGAATATCAGACCAAGCAACTGCTACGACTGCTTCTGATGGGATAAGAAGTGAGATGAATGATAATGTTCCAAATACCACTAAGGTGAAACCAACAACTTCATCCATCCAATGTGGCAGGCTATCTTTAAGGTCTTCCCAAAAGTCAAAGTTAAAATCTTCATCATCAAGTGGCTTGATAATATCATCAGGTGTGACTTTAGGTTGTTCATCGGCTTGGTTTGTTTTGCCCGTTGATTTAAGTGTTTTATCCTGCGCCATAAAATTCCAATATTTTGTATCACCAACATGATTATTATAATGCAATAGGACTGTTTGAGGGAAATGAGAATCAAAAAGGGACGATATACGCCCCTAATTATAATGGTAAATCATCATAAATTATATGTGACGAAGACTCAATCCCAACCGCCTGCCTTCACTATCAATACTTAAAATTCGTGCTTGAACAACATCATTCTCTGCTACAACATTTCGTGGATGCAGAAATTGCCCCTCTGCTAGCTCTGAGAAGTGAATAAGCCCTTCTAAGCCTTCTTCTATGCAAGCAAATGCACCGAAATCCACAACATTAGTTATACGCCCTTCAATCACTTCGCCGACTTGATACCGTTCTTGTACATTTTCCCAAGGGTCATCGTAAAGTCGTTTGAGGCTGAGTGCAATCCGTTCATCACCTTCATTGACATCTAATACATAGGCTTGAACGGTATCTCCACTATTTAACATATCGGAAGGGTGGGCAACACGTCCCCAGCTAAGTTCGCTGATGTGTATAAGCCCTTCAATCCCCCCTAAATCAACAAATGCACCAAAGTCGCATAGATTGGTGATAATTCCCTCAATTGTCATACCTGCATGTAGCCGATTAAGGATTTGATTTCGTTTGCCTGCTTCAACTTGTGCAGCACGTTCTGAAAAAATAAGACGATTTTTCTCAATATTAAGTTCAATGACTCGTAAATTCAAAATATCACCCGTGCGACTAGCTAATGAATCTCGCCGTTGATGATCATCTGTTGTTGGTGACTGTACGAGTTGGCTTGCAGGAACAAATCCACGTAATGAATGCCATTCAACCAATAAACCACCGCGATTAAATCCAATAATTGCTAATGTCACAGTTTCATCATTATCATATATTTTTTTGATACGAATCCAGTCATTATCATCTATATCTGTTTCTGGGGGCGGTGCAGATGATTCAAAATCTATAGACTGCATTGAATTTGATTGTTGTGATGATTCAGGAGTAATATATGTGGATTTTGCATATTCTCCCTCATGTAATATGGCTGTCCAATAACTCTCTTCTAGCTTCTCTCGATGTTCTTCATCTATCTGTACTGACTGATCTGAAGGCATATCTTAATTCCCTTAAATTAAAAAATGTATAACTCCCCATGTTGTATCATTATAAATTCTTGACAAAACACTGTCAAACGTGGGGGTTAGGAATTAACTACGAAAGTCTTTTTCTTGTTGTAATATCAAATCCGTAACTGTCTCAATAGCGACGCGCTGTTTTCGATATAAGTCTGCTTCACTCATGCTTAGACGACGGGCAACATCACGCACCTTTTTTCTTTCTAGAAATCGAAGTTCTAGTATGTTATACAGCGTCCACTCTGGGCTTGCCATTTTACGCTCGCCTTCTGGTTTGAGTGTATTGATTGTATTTTCAATTAAGGTGCGGAGTGCATTTGTTGGCGATTCTTCATTATCATCCATTAAATCTTGTACAATTTTTAAGTGAATAAGGTTGCTTTTTGAGATACCAGATCCACCCCAATAATGCCGTAATGCCGCCCGAACTTGCTCAAAGGTTTCATCACGCTCTGGGAGGGTATCGACTTGGAGGAGGGAGGATACAGATTGGCGATATTCCACACCTTCAGCTCTCGCGCGCGTCATTTGTAACTGCGGTAATAAGCCTTCGATGATATTATAAATTTCAGTTTGTAGTTGCATATCATCAAGACTTTGCTCGACACGGTCTAGGAAGGTTTGCAGTGGACTTGTTTCTGAATGTAATTCATCTTGGAGTCGTTCGTTATGATTGAGTAATCCTAAAATCCCAATCGTGAAGGGATCGTTGTTATCATTACTTAGCCGACTGCTGAATAAGGGTAAGAGTATAAAGTTGTTCCATGTGATGTATTGGCTATGTAAGGGGTCGTAAGGCAAATCGTCTACTGATTGGATGATGTCCGTTTCATCCAGTAGGTCTTGGTCTTCAAATGTAAGATTTCCAACTTTTTCTAGGAATTCAGGTAGATTATTTTCAAATGTGATAACAAATGCTTGATTAATGCGGAGATGGTCACAAATAGATTCGACTGTTGCCTCGATGAGTTGGCTGAGGTCATTGTGTGTCAGCACTTTTTCACTCAAGGTCTGAAGTTTTGTGATTTGCTCATCATCCTCATTGCGGTAAATAAAGAATTTTTCAAAATAGGGTAATGATAGGGAAACAAACCATTGCCATAATAATACCGCCGCCACAACAGCAATGGGTGTAAAGGCTTCTCCGGGTAAACTGAAAATTCGTATTGCTTGTGATGTGAAGTTAATAACGGCTAGTGCAATAATCCCTGTTGCAGGGCCGCGTAATAGAAAATCAAGGAGTTGTTTCTTGACAAGTCGATCAGGACTATCCGTCCCAAAAAAGTAAAGGGGATAAGATAAGAATATGAGCATCAAAATGATAATAACATTTGCCGTATTAATTACGAGTAATCCAAAAATAGAAAACTCATCACCGGGATTGAGTAAAATAGAGTAGGGCAAGATGCCGATAGCAGGTGTGAGAAAGGCTGTTTGTAAGTAAGCCATCCGTCGCTCTGTACCTCGTGTTAGACACCGTTTACGCGCGCGTTGGACATTATAGAATGCAAAACCATTCGCCGCGATAAAATAAATCATATATAAAATAAAAAGAGGACCTGCTTGGATGCTCACAATATTATTTGTGATTGTAAAAATAACAAGATTATCTGTAAATGCGACTAAAACAAGAAATGCGCTCGCAATCAAATAAAGGATGCGAGTCACCCGTTTTCGTCGTCCGCGTGATGGCAATCCTGTTGTAGCAAGTAGTGCATCCGACAGGTGATAGACTGCGACAGGTATGAATGCGATACCAATCCATTGCAGACGTGATGCAATAAGGTGCGCCGTTGTATCAGGTCCTAGTGAAATAAAAGAATCTGCAATATAGGCAATTGTCACACAAGCAAGCACAATTGCCGATGTCCGTGCGACACGATTTCGCAGGTTACGCGTGAGGTTGAACAATAATAATGAGACAGCAATGATTGCATTACCAGCAGTGAGTGTCTCGTTGACAGTTTGGAGTAGTGTAATTCCTAAATCCAATGTTTATCCTAGCGACGGTACTGTAATTAAGACTATATTCTAATTTTAACAAAAAATAATCTATAAATTGAGGCTTTAGAGGTCGAGGTTATAAAATAGGGCAATTTCTTGATTGGGTAAATATTGATCATTGAAGCCACTATACATAAATCCTTGTGACTTTGCAAATTCAATTGCAGGGTAATTGATTGTTGCTACTTCAAAGATAATACGATTGAGTTCTTGTTCATTTGCCCATAATTGAGCAACATTGATTAATCGAGAGCCAAGCCGTTGCCTGCGGTAAGGGGTGTCAATGACAAGATCATGTAGGTAGGCAATTCGATAAGCCAAATCAACACGCATCGAGAGATACCCTAACAAATTATTAGAGGTTGATTCTTTCAAAACAATAAAACATTGTTTAGGGTCAATGGTATTTTTTAGTCGCTGTACATCCACATTATGGTCTGCGTCTAAGGGACGGGGCAGACGTTGTTGACGGAGGGTGATATGAGTTTCTTCGCTTTCTTCACGAATTGTCATTTGCCATACATGCTCAGTATGGAATGAACTATCAAGCTGAAGACATTGTTCAATATCTTTTAGGACAGCATCACGAATAACAAGTTTAGGTTGCTCAGACATCATCATTAAGACAAGTATACATCGCCAAAAGTAGAGGAGATGTTGATATAAACAATGGGGGCATCTTCGCTGGCATCAAGGGTGACATAATCAGAATCTTCAGTAACTTCATATCGTGTTGTATCAACGTTGATATTCATGAATCGTCCGTCATTGATACGGATATTAGAAGCATATCCAAATGGTGTTGTGACTTGGATTGTTCCCAAAACTGATGATATGTGTATTGCGTCGAGTGCTTCGTAGGGTGTAATCACTTGGATGTTACCAAGACCTGTCGCGATTTGAACACTGGAGACAATACCTTCTGCTAAATCGAGAGATACTTGCCCGATGTGCGTTACGATAAATGCTTGCCACGGCAAACCTTGAGCAATTGACATATCCCAATCTGCGAATGAGAACCACGGGGTATGTTGACGGCGCATAGTCAATTGTGTATGAACACCATCAACCTTTAATTCAGGTCGGGATTGGACAGGATAACTATGAAAAGCGATAAGTCGTTCACTGTTAGATCGTGGAAGCATCGTAATATCAATATCAATCTCACCCGATCGTATATCTAATGTCGCAGACTCTACACTCCCGCGTGTAATGCCAAAGCTACGTGCATTTTCACTTGGGCGAATATCGCCTCTTAACAAAATCCATCCACCGATAATGACAAGGATGAGCGGGGATAAATTTAAGATATTGAAATCGCCTAGCAAGATGAAGTTGTTAAGCAAAAGTATGACCCCAATCGCAACGAGTGCGAGGGGCCATAAGATTGGGCTTTTTGATTTTGAATTGGAGCTTTGAGATTGACTCAAAATCCTATCCTTATACGTCGTACAGGTAATCTTTTAGAATGACGTGTGCGGAAGATTGACGTAAGCGGTTGAGTGCTTGCGCCTCCAATTGCCGTACACGTTCACGAGTTACACCAATGGTTTGCCCCACTTCTTCAAGTGTATAGACACGACCATCTGCTAGACCATAACGTAAGCGCAAAATTTGAGCTTCGCGTGGTGGCAGTTTATCAAGCGCTTGTTGGAGTTGTTCATGTAAAAGATGTGTTGCTACCTCATCTGATGGGGCAGGGCTGTTAACATCTTCTACGAAATCTCCAAATGTAGAATCACCTTCGTCGTCAATTGGTGTTTCAAGGCTAACAGGACGACGTGAAATTTCTAAGAGATTTTCAACTTTATCAGGTGTTGTTTCCATACCTGTTGCCAACTCTTCGATTTTAGGTTCACGACCTAATTCTTGTAAGAGTTGCAATTGCACACGGCGCATCCGATTTAATTGATCGCCCATATGGACTGGAACGCGAATGGTACGACCTTGGTCAGCTACAGCACGGCTCACAGCTTGACGAATCCACCATGTTGCATATGTGCTGAATTTATGTCCACGTTGATATTCAAATTTGTTGGTTGCACGAATCAGCCCGATGTTACCTTCTTGGATTAAGTCAAGGAAAGGTACACCACGACCAATATATTTCTTCGCAACACTAATCACAAGGCGTGCATTTGCGCGAATGAGGTGTTCTTGTGCTTTCTCACCATCCACCATTGTGCCACGAAGTTCTTGTTCTTCGCTCCACATCAATGTTTCACTCTCAGCTTCCATACGTTCGCGAGCAAAAACTGCCGCCTCCATACGTTTTGCTAGGGTGACTTCTTCATCTGCTGTTAAAAGCGGAACACGTCCAGCTTCTTTAAGGTAAAGCCCAACAACATCATCAGTATCTAAAGCCGCTTGATAACCTGCATCTGTTGTTAAATCTTTCTTGAGAATTTTGAGAAGGGCATCACGCTCGCTGACCTCATCATCTTCGTCATCGTCATCATCATCTTCTTCAGAGATGAGACCCTCTTCTTCTTCTTTGCTATCTTTTGTCTCAGGATCGTCATCCTCTTCTTTACCAGAGTTGGGAACAACCTCAACACCTGCTTCTAAGAGGCTATCCATCAAATCATCAAGTAATGCAACATCACTTTCAACATCTGGCAAAAGCTCAAGTATATCAGCATAGGTGATAAAGCCTTGTTTGTTTGCTTTATCAACAAGTTGTTTTTGAATTTCTTCACGCTGGGTCATAGTCTTTACATTTTCCAATACAGCTACCACAGACATGCCTTTCTACTAACCGAATTTTAAACGCATCCATTGTAAGAACACTTTTTTCAAATAAAAGATTTGTAATTTAAAATATTTAATATTGATTTTTAACGCAACTATGCACTACCATACTTACCAATATACAAGGTTTAGAAGTTAAGGTCTTACTCTTGCCCGAGTTTATTGACCCCCTGTTCATAATTGTGGACAGGGAAACTTCTAAATTAATTAATGTGTTCAGTATAAGAACTTAACGCGAATTTGATTAATTGTCAAGTTTTTGCGTATTTTCAAACGCTTCTAAGTATTGCACCAGATACATAATCGGTTCTGGCGGTACAATATAGACCTCATCTCGACCATCAACAACTGTATAAAACCCTCTTGTTTGATTATCCGTAGAAACCGCATTTCCCACCAACAAGGTTCTAATCTGATCATCTACTAATATTGCCGTCGCAACAATCAACCCATCTTCATCATTCAAGCCATAACTATCTGAAATTTGCTCCGTTGGCAGAGTAATTTTCGTGATATATGGAATTTTCTCAAATGTGGTTGCTAAACTCTCTGCATACTCTTGATTTGCAAGCTGGCTATTACCTGCAAGTACTTGCCAGATGCCTGTGTCAGATTTAACAATGGTCACCTGTGAATCTAAAAATGGGTCTAGGATATTAACCATTACCACATTGCTAGCTTTTAAATCAGGAAACAACAGACCACTACTTAAGTCTACATCATTATTGCTTAAATTTTCATGAGTAGTTGGTATTTCTAATATATTGTTTTGTGCAGATTGCATAATTAATAGTGCAACCATGCCGAAAAATACTGCAATCAGAGCAATTAAAGTGAGTTGATTTTGTTTCATCGTAAGCGTCTTCCATAAATTGCAATAGCGAGGGCAATCATAATGCCGGGCATTAAAATAATTGTGACAAAAGCGATGAGATCAAGGCTTTGAACATCAACAAATATAATCGGAAGCCCAGTTGTCAATATCTGTGGTTCAAATTGGACTTGCTCAGTAAAACCCGTCATCCAACCGATACTATCGAAAAAGAGAATCGAATTCCCTTGTGGTGATAAAATACTACCGTTGGTAATAAAATCTGTATCGCCGACAAGAACAAGTTTTGCATCGGTGTCTTTATTATTTGCCCAAGCAACTGTGGTAATCGGTCCTTGAATGTCTTCACCCTCATCGAATTCCCATTGATTATCGCGTATAAGGCGGTCTATATTTTTCTCTCCCCAACTATATGGAGATGTAAGGACAACACTACCATTATTGACAGGTGGGTTAGGGTCAACTTCGATTGGACGTGCCAGATTAAAAAGTGTTGAGGTTTGTGGCGCGTTTGGGATGTTTAAATTGGCTCCTACTGGATTCCCAGGATAGACTGCGGCACTAATCAAATCTGTTGCGATGCCTTGATTAGATACTTCATCGATAGCGATATAATCCAGTGCGCGTAATCCAAATGTTTCCCATAGATATTCATTAAATGGACTATCTTGATGCAAGAAGCCACGCGACGATAGATTTACATCTGTTAGGATAAATAATCCGCCACCATTTTGTACATAATTGTCGATGACATCAATTTCTGCGTGGGACAGTTGCCGTTGTGGGCGTGCAAAAATGACAGCTGAAGCATCTGTTGGGATTGTGGCGTTTACTTCAGCTAATTGTTCAAGATTGAGTTCATCTGTTTCGATACCATTTTCTCGTAAGAGTCGATTGATGAGGGATGCACCCTCTGCTGTTTGGTCTAATGCGTCGAGTGTATCTGCGCTTGATTCAAAATATACTTTGAATCGCCCTTGTAAGACAAGGCGTGTAATAGCTTCTGTCATATCACGTTCTTGTATATCTGTGGCGAGAACAGGAACTGTACTCGGAAATATGACTTCTCCGTTTTGGTCTATAAAGGATACAAAAACATTGACACCCTCGTCTAAATATCCACGATAGGGGGCGGCTTTCCCAGGTTCTGTAAGCGGATTGATATAGTCTAGTTCAATTTTGTTGGTTGCGTCATCATAGAGTTGCCAATATTGATTATCAATCTCTTGTCTGATTAATTCGCGTGGTGAGTAAAATCCTGTGATACGAATACCTGCTTCAACGCTACGTTCAACCGCATCAATGACATCAAATGTTTCTTGACTTAAGGTAAAACGCTCACCTTGCGTCATGTCAATCGTGACACCTGTACGCAGTACAAAAATATAGAGTATCGCGATAATTCCGATGATGAGTAAGGTGCTGAAAACAGCCATTGTTCCGCGTTTTGTTTGTCGTCCACTAATGAAGTTTCGGAAATCGTCAGGGGTGGCTGTTGCCCATATAATAATGCCAATGATGCTGATGACAAAAGCGATTCCCGAAAATAACGAAATACCATTTTGCCATAAAATCGCTAAGATGCTGATAATAAAACTAATGCCTGCAATGATACTCCCTGCGGAGCCAATCATCCCACGTGTGATAACAATATTTCCACTACGATTAAACATCTTTACCACCTCCGCGATTCGACAAATTGGATCGTGATATAGAGCATGATAAACATCATTCCTGCAAAATAGATGACATCTTCTAGTCGTATAATACCAACAGCAAAGGATGTTGAATAATGACCTTGTAAGGTTAAATTACGAATCACACGGGCAAGCTCGATACTAGATACGATTTCACCTGCGAGGTCACCAATCCATAGTATGAACAGTGTTATAGTGCTTAAGAAGGCAGCGATAATTTGGTTTTCTGTTAATGCAGAAAATGCTAACCCAACTGCCAGTGTCGCACCACCATACAACCAAATACCGAGATAAGAGGCGACTGTATGGACAATATCAGGGAATGAGATACTGATTAAAATAATCTGATAAATCAGTGTTAAGCCTAGTAAAAAGGAGAAATAAAACCATGCACTCAGAAATTTACCGAATACGATGCTATAATCGGGCACAGGGGCTGTGAGTAAGAGTTCAAGCGTCCCTTCACGGGCTTCTTCTGATAATAGGCGCATGGTGAATAATGGGGCGAATAAGACCATTAACAATGATAAAAAGTCAGGAATTAATGCTGGATCAACTGAGCGAACTGTAATTGACCGCGTTAAATCGTTATTGAAGATAATGCCCGTCATCAATAAAAATGCGAAGGCAATTAAATAGGCGAGTGGTGATGAAAAATATGCCGAAACCTCACGCCGAAAAATTATCCATGTGGCTGTCATGAAGGGTCTCCTTTGCTGATGATGTCGAGGAACACATCTTCGAGTGATATATCCAGTTGTCGCATTTCGACTAATGTAAAGTCACTGTCCGCAATCGCGCGTGTAATGGGCTTTTGTATATTGTCAGTGGATTCTAAATATAAGATATATCCGCGCCCTTGAACCTCAACTTTACCGACAATATCGAGATTATCTAAGATACGACGATAAGCGGAATCATCACCACCATCGAGTTCGATATAGAGTTGTCGTTGTGGTTTAAACTGCTGGCTTAGCTCTTGTGCTGTGCCTTGTGCAACGAGCTTACCTTTATTAATAATGACAACGCGGTCACAGACTTGTTCAACCTCTGTCAAAATATGGCTACTAAATAATACGGTGTGGTCATGAGCCAAACCTTTGACAATATCACGCACTTCAATGACTTGCTTGGGGTCAATACCAATGGTTGGCTCATCCAGTACAATCACTGGCGGGTCATGGACAAGCGCTTGCGCTAATCCTAATCGTTGTTTTAAACCTTTGGATAAGCTCCGCACTAATTTATCGCGACGATCAAGTAACCCAAAGCGATCTAGGACAATGTCAACTTGTTTTTTATGATTTTTTACACCATGCAATTTAGCTACAAATGATACATAAGCATGGAGTGACATATCAGGGTAGACAGGGACTTTTTCGGGTAAGTAGCCCACCCGTTTGCGGACTTGCATCGAGTCTTGCATGACATCAAAGCCTGCAACTATAGCCGTACCACTAGTCGGTGGCATGAAGCCCGTCAAAATTCGCATAGTTGTTGTTTTGCCTGCACCATTAGGACCTAATAATCCAAGGATTTCACCTTCTTTTGCCTCGAATGAAATGCCATCAACAGCAAGGTGCGAGCCATATTGTTTTTTGAGATTATTGACTTCAATCATAAATTACTGCCCAAGTTTCACTTTCATTGCGTGGAGAAGGTTGGGTAATGTACTTTCAAATACTTTTTTGAGTTCGTTGATTTGTTCCCAATCAGGTTTTCCTGTATGTTCATCCATGAAAAATTTCTTCACTTCGATATTGATAGAAACCCCTGTGCGTGGGAAATTATTATGTACAAATTGTGAGATAGGTCCACCACGCCACCGTATATCTTCGCGAACATCAAGTTGTCGCCCCATATAATCATATGCTTTCAAATCTTGTGTAAATATATCAAGGATGTCACGCCAATAATCACTATCCATGTTGCTTGTGCCGATATTGATTTCTGGATTTTCAATTTCTGGGGCAGGCGGCTGATTTGGACCATTACGGCGATGATTATAGGTGTGAATATCTAGCACAACGATATATCCATATTTGGCTTCAATCTCTTGCATTGTCTTTAAATACATTTCATAGAATGCGTGATAGTTGTCCATTGTGCGACTGACCATATCTTGGGGGAGTGTCTCTTTCCAGACTGTCAAACCCCATGCTTGTTCAGGTGTCATATAGATGGCAATATCCTCAGGACGGTTGAGGTCAACTTCAAAACGAGAGCGTGTACCAATAATATGGGTAGGGGCAATCGTCGCCCATTCGGCTGTAAAGGGATCTTCTTCATAGAGTCGTTCTTGCTCATTGAGAGCATAATAGGGAATTAATTCATCTCTAACTTCATGTCCATCATGAGGAGCAACTGCTAATAATGGACTATCACCTTTTGTAAGTTTCCAGATTTTTTCTGCCATTTGCCGTCCTTTATATCTTGCAGACTACAATGTTTGTCATGTATACGTCAATGAAGCGTAAAATTTCTTGAACAACTACTAACATATGATATAGATATGATAGACTAGAATTGATTGTGTTGTAATGTGAACTTTGGGATGTTTTGTGATGGAAAATATCGAGCGACATCAAAATGAGTATCCACTCTTTTTGAAAATCTTATTAGCTTTCGGTGCTTTGTTTCTAACGTCATTAGGTGTGTTATTAGCTTCTATGATAATTAGCATGTTGGGTTTTGCATATGGAATTGCTAATGTTGCCAATCTTGTAATCTTTTTGGAACAAGCTGGCATTATTATGTTAGGCTTATCTGTGATGCTAGGTGGTGGTGTTAGTATTATGGGACTCGTGTTCCGTAGTTTATCCCCAACACAAGCTCAGCATATAGATGTTGAAAAAGCCAAGAATGAAAATAACTTGTATGATATTCGTGAACATGGTTTAAGTGTAGAAGATGTCTTGGCTGATATGAGCATGACAGAACGTGAATTATTGGTGGAAAAACTGGCTGAATCAAGACTTGCGATTCGTGAAGATGGTGTTTTGATTCCCTTAGAGCAAGCTGAAAAGTTACGTAGAATCGAAAGGTTTAGCAATGGATAACACAATTAAACAAGTTCTTAGAGGTTTTGTTATCATTGGTGTTTTAGTTGCGATTGCGGTACTTGTTGGGATGTTTTTTGCATTTGGTGGTAATAACCCTTTATTAATTCATTTATCTAATGTGATTGATATGGTATTGGTAGCCGTCACTGTCTTGTTTCTGATGGCTGTCGCATATAAGCTATATGCGATGGCAACTGGGACAGATAAGCCCATTGTTGCATCCAAAAAACAAAAGAATCGTGCAAAGCAGACAGAGAATGATGACTTGCCTGAGTTAACAGAACTCATTGAAAATCTTGATGCAACAGAATAAGTTAAGATGATGAATATTCGTGTAAATTGCACAATGAAATTAAAAAAGTGCATAATCTTATACGATTTCATTGACGAATAGTCTAAAGTTACTTACACTCTGTGCAAGTTTAATTGATGTGAAAATGTAATAATGATAAAACAAATACACTTTACACAACATCTAAATAGGAATCGCCGTCGCCGTATTTATCACATAGAGGTTCATGTGGTGGCTTTGTGTTGCTAATGTAAAGTGCAAACCAAGTTAGAAATTTCGCCCTGACCTCACAAAAATGTGGTCAGGGTTTTTTAATTTATATGGAGTTAACAATATGACAATGATTCATGCAGGTGTTTATGGCGCGTCGGGATATGCTGGATTAGATTTGGTTGAAATCATCGCCCAACATCCTAATATAGAAGTGAAGTTTGCAACATCGAATACATACGCAGGTGACCCTGTGCCTTTTTCAGATTTGACATTTTCTCCAGTTGAGTCTGTTTCTCCAGATGATGTTGATATTATCTTTCTTGCTTTGCCCCATAAAGCCTCTGCTGGTATGGCAAAGCTGGGTGTTGAGGCAGGTGTAAAAGTTGTAGATTTATCTGCTGATTTGCGGATTAACTCTCCTGAAATCTATGAAAAATATTATGATACAGAACATCCTCATCCTGAATTGCTACCTGTCGTTTATGGTTTGCCAGAGATTAATCGAGAAAAAATCAAAGGCATTGATGTTGTTGCAACTCCTGGATGTTACCCAACAGCGACATTATTAGGCTTATACCCATTGTTACAGTGTGATGCGATTCAAGCGGCTTTACCGATTGTTGTGGATGCTAAATGTGGTGTTACAGGCGCAGGGCGGAAACCTGCATTAGGAACGCACTTTGCCGAAGTATATGGGAATTTATCACCCTATAAAACAGGACGTTCTCATCGTCATATTGCTGAAATTGAGCAAGAGGCACATAAAATCAATTCTAGTATTGGTCCGATTGTGTTTTCACCTCATTTGCTACCTGTTGATAGAGGTTTGATGTCTAGTATCTATGTGACTTTAAATGACAGCATGACCAGCGATAAAGTGTATGATTTATATTGCTCTATCTATCAAGATGAACCGATGGTTGATGTATTGCCACAAGGTCAATATGCGACACTTAAACATGTTGTGAAAACAAATAAAGCTGCAATCAGTATTACACCTGTTTTAGATAATTATGTACATATCACCAGTGTTATTGATAATTTACGTAAAGGAACATCAGGACAAGCAATTCAGAATACCAACTTGATGTATGGCTTTGAAGAAACATTAGGATTGCTCTAGGAGAGGTTATGGTTACCGTAATTAAAATATCAGGGCATTATCTTGATGATGATAGCTTACTTAAACAGTTTGCTGGAATTGTTTCTAACTATGATGATGAAGTTGTCATTATTCATGGTGGTGGCAAAGAAATTACACAATTGCAGGCTCGTCTAAATATCGAACCACACTATGTTGACGGATTGCGTATCACTGATGCTGAGTCTTTATCATTGGTTGAGATGGTACTATGTGGCACGGTCAATAAACGCTTGGTACGGTATTTATTAGCTTGTGGCGTTGATGCACAGGGAATGTCTGGGGTTGATCGTGGACTTGTGCGTGCTGTAAAGATGCAACATGCCAATGTCGATATGCAATATACTGGAACTGTGGTTGCTGTGCGCGAGTCGGTTATTTTTGAGATGTTAAGTCATGGTGTCACGCCTGTTATTTCACCTGTGAGTGTTGGTGATACGAGTAACTTTAACCTCAATGCTGACCCTGTTACAGGTGCTATAGCGAATGCAATATCAGCAGATAAAGTAATTTTTATATCGAATGTTGAAGGGGTTTTAGTTAATGATGTTCATGCTAAGTCGATGACGGCTGAACAAGTTGAATCTTATATTGATGACGGTACAATTTATGGTGGCATGATACCCAAAGTACAAACTGCACTAGATGTGTTGAAGTCGGGCATACCGCAAGTGGTTATTACAAATTTAGATGGATTAGCGACACATGGTGGAACAGTATTTGTTTCAGCTTAATGATTATTAGAATAGTAAATAGATGAGGGAAATAATGACTACAAAAACCGATGTTATACAAAAAGATGAGCAATATAGTGTCCCTGTGGCTGTTCGCCCTGATTTCGTATTAGAACGAGGTGAGGGTGTGACATTATATGACACGGAAGGCAAAGCCTATACCGATTGGGTAGCTGGTATTGCGGTGAATGCTTTGGGTTATGGTGACGCAGAATTACAACAAGTGGTTAACCAACAACTCAGCACAGGGTTAATTCATGTCAGTGGTTTGTATCATACCCAACCGCATGTTGAATTAGCAAAATTACTTTGTGATAATTCTTTCGCTGATAAAGCTTACTTCTGCAATAGTGGTGCGGAAGCAAATGAAGGAGCATTAAAATTTGCTCGTAAAGTTGCATATAACAACGAAAAACCCAATAAAATCAAAGTAGTTAGCTTTACTCATGCTTTTCACGGGCGGACAATGGGTGTTCTGGCAATTACACCAAAGGAAAAATATCAAAAACCGTTTAAACCGATGGTACCAGGGGCAGTCGTTGGCGAATTTAATAATATCGAGAGTGCTAAGGCAGTTATTGATGATGATACCGTTGCTGTGATTGTTGAGCCGATTCAAGGTGAAGGTGGTATCAACGTCGCAACGCCAGAATTTTTGCAAGCCTTACGCCAATTATGTGATGAGCATGAAGCGACTTTAATTTTTGATGAAATTCAATGTGGCTTGGGGCGTACTGGTGATTTGTGGGCTCATAGTTTTAGTGGTATTACCCCCGATATTATGACACTAGCAAAACCATTAGCAGGCGGATTACCTGTGGGTGCGATTTTAACGACTGAAGCGGTTGCACAAGCAATGCAACCCGGTGATCATGGTTCAACTTTCTCGGGTGGGGCAGTGGTGATGAGTGCTGGGCAGGTTGTTGTTAAGCGTGTTTTGAGTGACGGTTTTATGGAACATGTCGCTGAAGTCGGTGAATATTTGATGGAACGCCTTGAAGAATTGAATAGCCCTCATATTGTCGAAGTGCGTGGTCGTGGATTGATGGTAGGGATTGAATTAGATGTTGCACCTGCTGATATTGTTAAACAAGGTTATGAACATGGCTTACTGTTAGTGAGTTCTGGCACAAATGTGATTCGGTTTGTACCGCCATTGATCATGGAAAAATCACATGTTGATGAATTAATCGAAAAACTCACACTTATTCTGGAGAATATTGATGATTAAGTTGAAAGAATCTATTGAGTCCGTTAAGGGGTTTAGAGTCGCTGGTGTTCATGCTGGACTGAAAAAAAATGGCGCTCTTGACTTTGCACTTATACGTAGTCGCGTTGATTGCGTGACGGCTGGTATGTTTACGACCAATAAAGTCAAAGCGGCACCTGTCCTACTTAATATGGAACGGCTGAATGCTAATCCAGAGGGAATCCGTGCGGTAGCAATTAACACAGTGAGTGCAAACGCATGTACAGGTTGGCAAGGTTTGGATAATGCTAAGCGAACATCTGATATTGTGGCGGAACAGCTTGAGATTGATACTGAGCAAGTCTTGGTGATGTCTACTGGGGTAATCGGAACACATTTGCCAATGGATAAAATCGCAAATGGTGTTGAATTATCTGTTGCAAATCTTGGACAAGATTGGAATGCAACGGCTACTGCTATTATGACAACCGATACCCGCGCAAAACTTGCTTCTGTTCATGTGATGACCGCCAATGGTGAATATACGATTGCAGGTGTTGTTAAAGGTGCAGGGATGATTGCCCCAAATATGGCGACAATGTTAAGTGTTATTGTAACTGATGCTAAATTGACATTGGAACAAACACAAACAGCACTGAAAACGGCATCAGCACAAAGTTATAATCGTATTGTAGTTGATGGAGATACCAGCACAAACGATATGGTTGTGTTGATGGCAAATGGGATGAGCACTACAACTCTTGATAATGACTATGATTTACAAACCTTCCAAAATGCACTTAACGCCTTGACCGAATATTTGGCGCAAGCGGTTGTCCGTGATGGTGAAGGCGTAACTAAATTTATCACTTTGAATGTTCAAAATGCTGAATCACAAGAAATTGCTGATAAAATCGGTCATACAGTTGCTTCCTCTATCCTGACAAAATCAGCATTCTTTGGTAATGACCCCAATTGGGGACGTATCATTGCGGCGGCTGGTCGTGCGGGTGTTCCCTTTGTTCCTGCGAAGATCTCTTTATGGATTTCTCCTGGGGAAGAGATTTTTGAAGAAGACTATGGCTTACTCATCTTTCATGAGGGAACACCAACCGATTATAAAGAAGAGGATGCGGCTGGTATTATGACCGAAGATTCTATATACATTACTTTAGATTGTGGAATGGGAGATGGGCAAGCGAC
>CAYGTY010000119.1:0-19253 GCA_964352825.1 uncultured Anaerolineaceae bacterium | reverse complement strand
TGATATAGATTGCATGGACAGACATTGCCGCGGCTAAGGATGCTAGCAAGGCTGAGCGTTCCCGAATCTGCGGTTTGACAGTATCGCTAATCAGCCACCATGTCGCAGGGAATAGAAATACAACCAATAGAATCCCAAAAATTGCTGTTGCCAACCGTGATGTAAAAAATGATGGACCGAAGATTGTCTGCAATAGGGCAACAACTTGGACAATCATGGGTTCGGGGGCATATAGCTCAAAAATATAATAGGGGAAGATACCTCTATCTACCCAATCGAGCGCGTTAATGCCAATCCATGCGACATCCCCATGCCCACCCCACGGCGCAGTCTCTAACTGTATCAGTCGTAATCCAGCAGATACTATAACGATAAGCAAGAGCAAAAATGCTGTTGAACGGCGGATGGTTGGCATGGGCTTCCTATTCTTTGTCTAATTGTGCTTTTATTGCTTTGGGAATAAAGTCGATTAATTGATTCTCTGAAATATTTTGCCAATAGATCTTTAAAAGTTTGGTTGGATTATGTATCGAGTAGGCATGGAAAAAATCTTCGGTGCTTGATTCAGTGGTAATCAAGCCGATTTCACTATCTGCTTTTCTCAGAATGGCTTTCATGACCTTATGAATACTCGGTGAATGTAGCATGGGCTTGTTCTGTCGAGTAGCAACAGTCATGAAGTTTAGTTCTGAATATTTTTTACCTATTGTCACCCAAAACGACAAATAACCATATGTAATAACCCGCATATTGTTCACTTCTATAGTAGCATTCTTGGGTATATTGCCTTTATCGTCTGCTACATATTCTATAATCGCATCATCTTCAAGGGAGATAGGTAGAATTACTTGAACAAATGGTTTTTTCTCATTGTTGTATGAAAATTTTCTGTGTTCCCCTACAAAATATGAGCATGCGAGTTCAATTTCTTCTCCAGTGCTTACTTTGATTACCACAGTGTCTTGAGACAGTAACTTCGTAAAGTCATTTAATGCTTTTAGTGCATGAACCAAATTCTCATGAGTTACATACAGTTGGGTTTTATACCGAGTTCCCATGATGAATATTCCCCACTATCTAGCAAAATTTGTTGGACCTAAGCCCAGTTGTATATCTTGTGTACCATCGGGTAAGGTGACAGTGAGTCGTAGGTCGGGTTGTTCATCATCAGGCAGGATGGCAAGGCTAACCCAATAATCCCCCTGTATGGCATCATCAGGTAAGGGTAAGCGGATTTGGTCGCTTTGGAATGTGTTTGCTACCCAACATGTGGCTGGATAACGTGTCTCGAAGGGTTGCCAGACGATAGCCTCACCTGCTGGATTGCCTTCGGGGTCAACCAATAAACCCGCAAACCAGTATGGACGTAAAATTTGTTTGCGGGGTTGCCATGTGAGTGTCAGCAACAATTCATCATCCACAATTTCGCCATCCCAACCGACTAGCCGTAACTCATCATTGAATGTCACATCAATTGGACGTGTATTGGTGATAACTTCGGGTGCAGATGGTGGTGGACTAAAGTCAAGCACATCAACGGCTGGAATTGTGATACACACACTCAACATAGTAATGGCTTGTATCCATGTCATCATCCAGCCAGCACGATTATTTTTTAAATCTAATAATCGGAATAATTCGACCACACCAATGAGTACGAACGGTGAGAAGAATATCCAAACCCGCCCTGTTTCCCCACGCGCTGTCCCACTAATGACCAAGACAAGTAATGTGAGAAAGACAGAAAGGGCGGTGACTGCACCTTGGCGACGGATACCCGTAACTTGTTTCCATGCTGTCCAGAGCCATAATATGATGAGCGGAATCCCTGTAAAAAATGCCCATTCCCAGAAGTGGAAAGCAACCCACGGCAAATAACGGCGTTCTTGTCCTAAATGTCGTCCCATTGCGACATCGAGAATATCGAGTGGGGTTGTGCCACCACTCACGACATAATAGAGTATCCAGACTGAGAATGTTCCCAGACCAAACCATAAGCCAATCATAATCGGGCGGTAGAAAGGTTTTCGGGTGCGCTCGTTGCGGATGTAATGGAGTAGGGTATAAAAGCCAAACACAGCAGGTAATGGTGCAAGCGAGACATTGGCAAAGGTCAGTAGGCTGACAAAAAAGCCTGCAATAAACCATGAACGAATCGCTTTAAATCGTTTTGATTCGAGTCCAACTAGATAAAATCGGAATGCCAATAATGCGAATAATGGATATAAACTATTCCAGTTGGGTGTGAAAATAAGTAACGATGGAATCAACGCCCACCAGATAATGACCCACTTTGCATAGTGACCTGTTAAACGTTTTGCACAAGCATACAGTGGGAAAACTGCGAGTGCTGACCATAAAGGCATCAATGCACCAAATACTGAAGATGCCCATTCCGAAGGCGTATAATCCAACATCAGGTAGTTATGGCATTGATAGGGTAGTAGCTTTGCATAAACAGGTTCACTAATAGCTGGGATGTTTTCTAGGATGGCATGGAGTCCACCATAAAAAACGGGTAATCCGGGGGGGCTGAGGGCAATATGACCGCTGAGTGTATCAAAGTCCCACATCACATCTGCCCATTGGGTGAGTGTTCGTGGGCTTCCCCAATCTATGACTGCGCCAGCAAGATGTTGACCTGTGGTTAAGCCTGACACCGTTCGTAACCATTGCTCAAATAGAACATTATCAAAGCGTACATAAATGACTGCGAAGGATAAAATGACTGTCCCGATGATACTCCAGAGCATCAGCCAGCGGACACGTCGCTGAAATAATAACCCTGCAATTACTAGATAAACTAATGTAGAGATTGCTAAGGGAATAGCGCGCATAGATGGCGCAAGATAACCCCATTGCCAATTGAGGATTTCGTCACCACGGACGATTGGCAAGAGATCAAATAAAACACAAACTGCCAGTGCAACAGACACCAGCAGTGAGAATGTGATAATTCGTGGGAAGCGTGACATCATTACAATGCTAGGATTAGCCTAATCGACGAAGCGGTATTTAAGTAATGTCCACGCTGCAATCGGCGCATCCGTCCATTTGATTTTCTTACCTTCTTCAGTTTCACGACCATTGTAGGTGATGGGGACTTCATAAATGCGAATCCCTTTTTTGAGAATCTTGGCGGTAAATTCAGGCTCAAATTCAAAACCACGCGCATGAATTGGCATATCTTCTACAATTTCGCGACGGAAGCATTTATAGCATGTTTCCATATCACTGATAATGGCGTTGTAGAGGACATTTGTCATCAAGGTCAAACCCTTGTTGGCAATCATATTCCAGAATTTCATTGCTTTACGTGGCGCACCCAAGAAACGCGAGCCATAAACAACAGTGGCAACACCTTCGCGGATGGGGTTAAGGATGTCTACAAATTCACGCGGATCATATTCAAAATCTGCATCTTGGATGATGATGACTTCACCAACTGTATGCTTAAACCCTGTGACAAGTGCTGCACCTTTGCCTTGATTTTTGTCATGATAGAAGATGTGAACATTATCATGATTTTCGGCTTCAATTTCTTTTAGAACTTCAAGTGTGCCATCAGTTGACCCATCGTCAACAATAACGATTTCTGTGACGACTTCGATCTCTAATACACGTCCAACGACATTCTTAACTGTATTGACTTCGTTATAGCAGGGAATGACAACACTTAATGTTGGAAATGGGGCATTTGCGTCTGGTGCATGGGAGGCTGGATGTTTCATAAGTTGATCCATAATCCTTATTTATCTGGTCTGGGCTTTGGTGACAAAGCAAGCGGAATTATAACATAGGGTAGGCAGATGACCAGACTATGAATTCTACGCTTTGTCTACGTTTGTATAAATGACATGCCGAATTATAATGAAGTGATATAATTAATATTGTTATCATTGGATAGATCATCAGGACTATAGATTGATTGTTAATGATGACAGTTTTTATTATGATAGATAGCAAGTCGGTATAATTAACTGAGTTAATGATGATTGACCTGATTAGGTTGGTTTGGCACATACGCTGAGGAGAATTTTATGAAACGGTATCGCCTCATTATTTTGATGATTGCTTTATTATTGAGTATTGGCTTTAGTTTGACACAACAGGTCAATGTGAGCATGGCGCAAGATTTTGGCTCAGATTGGACTGGGCAATATTATAACAACAATAGTTTTTCAGGTTCGCCTGCCATTACACGGATCGATAGTAGTATCAATTTTGATTATGGTTCAGGTAGCGCGATTGATGGCTTTGTTGGCTCTGATAATTTCTCTATCCGTTGGACAGGGACACAGACGATTGCGGCGGCAACTTATGTATTCACAGCAACGGCTGATGATGGGGTTCGTGTTACGATTGATGGAACAATTATTATTGACCAACTCGGGGCATCAGGTGAGAATACCTATCAATCTACTGTGGCTTTATCGGGTGATTCACATTCGATTACAGTCGATTATGTTGAACAAACAGGGGATGCACGCGTGTCTTTAAGTTGGCTACAAAGCACAACTGCGACGGCAGGTCCTACAGCCACAACAGGTCCGACATTAACGCCATCTAGCACGGCATTGCCACCGATTCCAGCAGGTGCAATTACCGCAACCATCATCCGTGCAGCAGTTTTGAATGTACGTGACGCACCATCATTGGGTGGTAACGTGATTGACCGCACATTGCGTGGACAGACCTATCAAATTATCGGACGTGATGGAAATGCACGTTGGTATTTGATTCAAATGTCGGGTAAAGTCGGCTGGATTTGGAGTTATTACGTCTTTGTTGATGGAAACGAATTCTCCGTTCCTGTATCTAGCGCGGCATCCGCATCAGGTTTGCCAGCAGGTGTAACGGATACAGGTGTGATTGGTCAAACACGGGCAGGTATGAAGTTGCGTGGCGCACCAACCACAATTTCCGACCAAACAGGACGGATTACATGGGGTGCATTCTTACCCATCGTTGGACGGACAGCCGATAACACATGGTATCAGGTGGTTTGGAAAGGCACAGTCGGTTGGGTCTGGTCAAACTTTGTTCCGATTCGCTTTGGCGATTTGAATAATGTCCCCGTTACAGGCTGACACAATTCTGAATAATAGTGAACATCGCCCATGGGAGATACCTCAAGCTCCGTGGGTGATGGCACAATCTTGGCAGAAACTACTTTTTGCACATTGGGCGTTACCTGCGGATAAGGTGCGTCCTTTGATTCCCCCACAACTTGAGCTTGATACATTTGAGGGTATGGCATATATCGGTGTTGTGCCTTTTATGATGAATCATGTTCATGCTCGCTTTTTACCAGAAATTCCAGCAACTCGCCGATTTTATGAACTGAACGTTCGCACATATGTTAAACATCAGGGTAAATCAGGCGTATGGTTTTTTAGCTTAGAAGCCGATAATCCCTTAGCTGTGCGTGTTGCGCAATTAGCCTTTTATTTGCCCTATATGGATGCAGATATGGCAATGACCCAATACCTTGATAAATGGATACAATACGATAGTCGCCGTATACATCGCGGTGAAAAATCTGCTGATTTCATTGCGCGCTATCGACCTATATCGGATGTCTATTTGAGTGAAACTGGCTCATTAGACGAATGGTTAACTGAACGCTATTGTTTGTACGCGATAGATAGTAAAAAACAGCTTTATCGTGGCGAAATCCAGCATGAGAAATGGCAATTGCAACATGCCGAAGCTGAGATTACTGTGAATACGATGGGGCGGGCTACAGGTTTACCATTGCCAGATGTTCCGCCGATACTACATTATGTCGAAAATATTGATGTTCTGGCATGGTATTTGACTAGACTGTGATACGCATAGCCTCACGAAATGCTTTGGCAAGTTCTGTCATCGTAGAGTAGCGATTCTTGGGATTTTTATCGGTTGCTTGTTTAAGTACATCTTCAATTGCTTTTGGTATATTGGCTCTATAGGAGGATATCGGTGGGAGTGGTGATTGTAGGTGCTTGAGAATCAATTGCATCTTTGTGTGTACATCACCTATAAACGGATGCTTTCCTGCAATCGCTTCAAATAGCGTAATCCCCATGATATAGACATCCGTTTGAGGTGTAACAGACCGCTTTTGGATTTGCTCTGGTGAGAAATATGCGGGTGAGCCAATCATCACATCAGCACGGGTGATGGCAGTGGATTTAAGGCGTTTGGCAACTCCAAAATCATGTACACACGCGACCCCCTTATCATCAAAAAGAATGTTATCGGGTTTTAAGTCACGATGAATGATTTTATGGGCGTGTGTATGGTCAATTGCTGGGCTGATTTGGTCTAGCATTTGAGCGATAGATTCGAGGTTCATGTCCGCTGGTTCATCGATCTTATCCCGTAGACTTCCTCCAGGCATATATTTTTGTACAATCCATGTCCCACTATCATCACGCCAATAATCTAATAATGGCACAATGTGGGGATGCTTGAGGCGAAAGAAGATAACAGCTTCCATTTGGAAACGTTGGACAGTTTCTGAGTCTTGTGAAAATTCAGGCAATGTACCCCGTACAGCAACATCACCATCAAATTTATCATGACTGGCTAAGTAAACTGCGCTTTGCCCACCAGACCCTAATAAGGATTTGATGTGGTAACCGTTGATAACTTGTCCAATAATTTCTAGCATGATTAACCTATCGAAATATTATGTAATTTTAGTGTACACTAAAAATATTAATCTCACTATTAACAGTTGATAGGAATATTTGTAAGACCTATAGAATATCGCTTGGAACAGTTTGCATCATACTACCACTGCTTGCAATAATGCGAACAAGCTGATGAGGCGTTGCAACATGATAGAGCTTTGCATAATCTGTAATCGACGCATAGGCATCAGGAAATTGTTTGACGGCTTCACCAATTAGACCTGTATCTAACATGAGGTCGATGCAATCTTGCTTGTCTTGGATGCTGAAGTTTGCCCCTAACCAACTCATCGGTGCTTCAATATACCCCACATCAGAGAATAAGAGATAAAACGCAGGTACATTTTTCTGCCCCTGATAAACGCTGAGATAGAGACGGGATAACTTGCGGTGATAATGAAAGATTTGACAGCGATAGGCATTGGGAGTTGTGATATTAAATATATTGTCACTACCATGTTCTGTTTTAGCCATAACTGTTGTTTTGCCCTTTACTTGTATTATGTGTATAGCATTCTACACAAGTTCGACAATTGATAGCCTTAGAATTATACAAGAATATGATTGTCGAAATAATTTGTCGATATGAAGATAAAGTTTAGCAAAAACTGCGGAAGTTACGAAAATAAGCTAAACTTGTTTTGATAGATGCTTGAGATAGGGACTGCTTTATGTCAGATTTGCAGAGTTTGCTGGGTAAAACTATTCGTGGATACAAGATTGAACAATTGATTGGCAAAGGGGGCTGGGGGGCTGTTTACCTTGCCTATCAACAGACTGTCAATCGTAGTGTTGCAATGAAGATGATTTTACCTGAATATGCGAATCAACCTGACTTTGCCAAACGCTTTGAGATTGAAGCCCAACTGGTCGCCCAACTCCAACATCCTCACATTTTGCCACTTTTTGATTATTGGCGGGATGATGAAGGAGCGTATTTTGTCATGCGTTATGTGACAGGTGGTAGCTTGCATGACTATCTCAAAGAGATAGGGGCAATGCCTGTTGAACAAGTTGCTAAATTACTGAATCAATTATGTGATGCGCTATCGGTTGCTCATGGGAATAATGTGATTCACCGTGACTTAAAACCGGGGAATATCTTGCTTGATGAACGTGGTAATGCTTATCTAACAGATTTTGGAATTGCCAAGCGCAAAGATAGCAATGCCAATATGACACAGGCTGGTAATATTATGGGAACGCCTGCCTATATTTCACCCGAACAGCTAAAAGGGAATGATGTAACCCCACATTCTGATATTTACGCAATGGGCATTATGTTATGGCAATTGTTGACGGGGGTTCATCCTTATAAGGGGTTGTCTGTCGCCGAGATGATGATGCACCACCTCATGCATCCTTTGCCCTCTGTCAAAACAAAAAATGGAAATTTACCAGAAGTTTTAGATGAGATTATACAGAAAGCAACAGCCAAAATACCTGAAGATCGTTACCCTGATGTCTTAGCTTTGGCAAACGACTTTCGACGTTTATCAACAGGGCAACCACCACCTGTCCAAAGCTCACCAGTCCCAAAAGCACCTGCAACTGCTGTTGAAAAACCTGACCCTGCTTCTATTACACAAGTGCCGACCGTCATCCCTGATGACCCATATCGGAGTTATTTGAATGCACTGCGCCAGTCTATTGATAATTATTTAAATCGAGCCGTTATCTCGGCTGTCTCTGGGACACAAATTGTTAGCCTTGAGGCGACGAATAACCCGAATGCTGTCGCAGAGACACACGATATAGGCGGTGCATTGCCGATGGCATTTTTCGCTATGGCTGGCATTAGTGATGCGAGTGACGATATTGAAAAAGATGTTGATGGCGAAGTTTATACAACATTTGAGCAAGCCTTTGATGCACATGATGGACGCTTACTGCTTTTGGGAGACCCCGGAGCAGGTAAAACCGTTACATTGATGGCAATGGCACGTACTGCTATTGACCGTAGGTTACTGGATTCTTCTCAACCCTTGCCTGTTCTAGCACCTGTTGCAACATGGAATTCTGAAAAGCCACAGGAAATCAGTGAGTGGTTAGGGCAAGTTGTGCCTGTACTCAAAAATGATATAGAGGGTTTGTTGATGAACGGACAATTGAGCCTTTTATTAGATGGTTTGGATGAATTAGGTGGTGAACGTGATGACCCACTCACGCATAAACGCTATGACCCACGTTTACGCTTTATCGAAATGTTGCCTGAAAATAATCAAGTCTTAATCAGTTGCCGTGTTTTAGATTATGAAGAAGTTGGGTCAAAGGTTGCTTTGAATGGGTCTGTTGTATTGCGTCCATTAACCGATGAGCAGATTCAAGGATATTTGAGTAATCTCCCCGATTTATGGTTAGCTCTCAAGCAAGATGACGAATTACGAGAGATGGCGCGGAATCCTCTTTTACTGAGTTTGTTTACCTATGCTTATGCTGGTCTAGGTGAGCAAGCCCGACAATTAAAAGACCTGCAAAGTGGTGATTTGCGCGATATGATTTTTACAACCTATGTGCAACGTCGGTATCAGCATGAGGCGCGTAAACCTAATGTCCGCTTACCATTTAATTTGCATCAACTTTACAATGTAATTGGCAAGGTTGCTATGTGGGATACGGGTAAGATGGCAGGAACAAAGAATATTTTATCGACATGGCACTTTGAACAAGTCGTGGGTGAGGAGCAAGCATCTGAGTTTCTGGAGATGGCGAACCAGCTCCATATTCTGCGGGGTAGTGGAATACAAGTGCGATTTATACATTTACTCGTGCGCGATTATTTTGCGTATCAGTATGCAATTGACCACTTATCAGACCCCAAAGAATATGCTATGAGCCTTGTCGCTACGAATCCTGCTCACACATTGGGGATGATTGGTGATATGCGTGCGCTCAAACTGATGTTGACCCTTTTAGCTAAGCCAAGTACGCACACGGATATTAAATCAGGCATTATTTGGGCATTAGGAAAATTAGGCGATTCTCAAGCATTTAGCATATTACGGGATATTATTTTAGATACAGATAGCCCACTGGATCATCGCGTTAGTGCAACTTATTCATTAGGGCAGGTGGGCGAACAAGAAGCCTTAGGTATTTTGTTAGATATACTAACGGATCCCAAAGAAAATTTGCTGGTTCGTTCGAGTGCTGCATTCTCTTTAGGTCATTTGGGTGATGAACATGCTGTTCCTGCTTTGTTACAAACCTTATATGACAAAGAACATAGTTTACGTGCTGGTGCGGTTGATGCATTGGGCGAAATTGGTGATGAACGAGCATTATTACCTTTGATGGATATGTTGGATGACAAAAATCCATCAGTTCGCGGACGGGCAGCGCGCGCACTGGGGCAGATCGGTGATTCCCGTGCGGTGAGTTCTTTAGTTACTTTATTAGAAGACAAAGAAATGCCTCCAGTTATGTGGTCAGGAATGCCAAAACGAATCTGTGATATATCAGCAGAAGCACTAATGGAAATAGGCACAACGGATGCTGTGATGGAGGCGGAGCGATATTTTGATCAACAAAAAGAGGTTTAGTCGCGGCGAGTGATTGCTATTAGTTGAGCTTGGGTAGTGAGCGTGGCTCTCTAATTGTTTTTAGGATTTCATCGACAACCGCGGCGGTACGTTTACTATATAACCAAACCATCCCCGGCTTTACTTCTGTATGGCAGATGACAGCGAGAGTCACCGTATAAGGTTGACCAAATTCGATGATATAAACGCCCATCTCATCCCCTTCAAAATATGTAGAATGAAACTTGGTTTCCGATAAAATATCAGCCAACGAACTCTGTGCAGTGTGGTCAATACTCAAGGCTTGAGTGAGAAGTTGTAAATCGAAATCATCGAGTGTTCCTGCGGCACTGACCATATTCCCATCAGAATCGACAAGCCCAACAAAACCTGCCCGAACATGACCCAAAAGACGGTTTAGTGCTGCATTGATGTTTTTGAATTGGTTACGGCTAAGGCGTAACGCAGCAGACCGTGTATGGGGGTCGAGGCGTTTGGCACGGTCACGACTAACTGTGATTGGTTTTGGTTTATCCTCAATTTTTTGGATGATGTCTTCACCGCGCTTAATTTCGAGTTGGCGTTCTATTTGCATTAAGACAAAAGACAAATTGAGTGGTTTATAAAGATAATCTACCGCTCCAAGCCGAAACACAGCCACAGCACTTTTTGCGGATAAATCATCATCAATAACAATAACCCGCGCCCCCGGACGTAATCCACCGACTACAGCTAATAAATCCATACCACTTAAATCGGGTAATTCTGCCTCAGTCACAATGAGGTCGAAGTCGGTAAGCAAAATCTCGCTGAGGGCTTCTTCAAATGTGCTGGATTGAATGGTGGAATATCCGCCAGCTTGTTCGAGTGTATCGACTAGCATTTCGCGTAGGTCTTCATCTTTTGCTACGACTAAAATGCGTTCTTTTTGTCCGTCAATCGCCATATGCTTATTTGTCCTCAATTTCTTGCTTTGTGGTGATGGTATCTGACAATAACTCATGAATTATTGTAGGTAGATTGATAAGTTGAATGAGTTGTTCGTTATGACTGGCAACCTGTTCAATCCAACGTCCACCACCGGGTGCGACACGCAAGTCTTTTGCTTGTATATATTCTACCTGATTTACAGCATCAACGACCAGTCCAACCAGTGTATCTTCAAATTTAGAGACGATAAATAGGACATTGGTGTTAATTGGCGGTGTGGATAAGTTAAATACTTTACGTAAGTCGATTAATGGCATGACTTGACCATGGCGATTAATAATCCCTAGAAAAGCAGGTGAAGCATCTGCAATCGTTGAATATTCAACCATAGCGGCAACTTCAACCACATAATCTATTAATAGGGCATATCGCTCTGTACCCAACATAAATGTCAGGATTGGGATTGGGTCAAGCATTGTATCTGTCATCGTGAGCGTGTATCCGTATCACTGAGCCACATAATCATGATAATTGTTGGTGGGTCACCACTATTGAGTATAATTTCATCGACTAAATCACCCATCTTCGATTTGAGGGCGATTAATACATTATTGACCGAGACACCCGCGAGCCATGGTGTTTCGGATGAGATTTGTAACCCTGAGCGTACACCTTCAACAATCCCATTAATATGAATGGTATGGGCTTCTCCTGTTTTAAGTACGAGTTCTGCTAGTGTTGCGGCGGCACTTGATAACTGCGCCCTATGAGCAGGTGAAAATCCAATTAAAGAAGATGCGCGACGGGTTGTATCACGAACAATCATGATATCCATTGCATCTTCAACCCGCACCGACATAACAGGGGGGCGTGCTTTGTAAGGTCCGACATCAGCCATTGAAAAAAACGACTCCAATACTTATTAGGGTAAATTGATTGTGCATCTAATCTTCCAGAATACCGAGTTCATGTAAGGTATCAATCAGATGTTCAGATGCGAAAATATCTTTTGGGATATAGTCATCCGCACCAGAGCGCAAACCTGACATCGTTGCCTTCGGACCTGCTTTTTCGGTTAGCATGACAACTGGAATATCTTGTGTTGCTGGGTTTCGCTTTAGACGACGACAAACTTGGAATCCATCCATACTTGGTAATTTAACATCTAAGACGATAAGTGCGGGTGGGTTCGAGATTGCATCACGCAAACCATCAGGTCCATCATATGCGATACGAACACGGAGTCCAACACTTTCAAGTGTTTCTTTTATTTGCTGAGCTTGTGTTTTACTATCTTCGACTAGTAGAACCTCTAGTGCCATAATGTCCTCTATTCCAATCAGGAATCTAAATGACTGACTAATGATGCCTAATAATATACGCTTCTGACTTTATTATAACATTTTTAGTATTTCTGATGCTAAACTTGTTAAAGGCAATATTGAATTGACTGCACCACATAGATTAGCGGCTTGTGGCATACCATAAACAGTTGATGATTTTTCATCTTGTGCAAGGGTTTTTGCCCCTGCTTGTTTCATTGCTAATAATCCACTCGCACCATCATCTCCCATCCCTGTAAGGATTACCCCAATCGCATTGCTTGCACAGGTGATTGCTAAAGAATTAAATAGCATATTGATTGATGGTTGATATTGGGGTGTGCCTCTATCTTTAATCAATTGCACCAATAATTTACTATCTTGTCGTTGGATTGTCATATGCGCGGTACCGGGAGCGATATAAACAGTGCCAACCTTTAATATATCTCCTGATTCCGCAATTTTTATGGTTAATCGTGTGGAACGTTGTAACCAACGGCTCATGCCTTGTAAAAATTCATGTGGCATGTGTTGAACAATCACAATGGGTACAGATATATCCTCAGGGAAATCTTTTAATATTCGCTGTATTGCACTTGGACCACCTGTACTTGCACCAATACCAATGATTTCGGGTTTCCGCAAACGGCTTGTAATTGATTTGAACTCTTCTGTTTGCTGATGGTTATTGATGTTCTGATTCGATGAACGACGACGAGATACAACACTGACACCAGCCATCGCCCCAATTGTTCTGATGAGTTGTTTGCGTTTTGCCTCAAATTCAATATTGTGGCGGTCAGGTGGCTTCTCGACAACGGCTAATGCACCTGCATCTAAAGCTCGCATTGATAATTCAATGTCTGACTCTACTAATCCACTCACAACAACAACAGGGGTTGGTGCCTCTGACATAATTTGTCTAGTTGCTTCCAATCCATCCATCTTCGGCATATTAATATCCATCGACACAACATCAGGACGTATTTTATGGACAAGCTCTATAACCTCTTGACCATCCTTCGCTTCACCAACCACAATCATATTATGAGTATCGTTGATGATTTCCTTGAGGTAGTGACGAATTGTTGGGCTATCATCTGCTACTAAAACACGCACCGTTTTTGTCATCAAGTTTATCCATTACAGCATTCTAACTTTAATCATATTACGAAAACATCTGAATTATATAGGACGTTTGGTTGTAATTTGGTTTGTATGATGTTGCTATCCCTCAATTTCCCATAATGTAATGCTATCTGACCACTCTGCTATGATCAACTGTTTACCATCAGGGCTGATTGCAATGGGTCGTAAGGACTTTCCGAAACGATATTCTGACCGTGTGACGAAGGTTTCTATGTCTTTAAAGATAATCCACGAAATGTCACCACTACGCCTGACTGTCAATGCCATCCATTCATTATTGGGATGTAAGACAAGATCATCTATCCAACCGTCGGGTAATTCCTGCACCGTCAAGCTATTATTTATAGTATCCCAAATGTGGAGATAGGGTGACCATGAATAGTAATAGATATACCGATCGTCAGGTGAAAATGTTACGCGCAGAGGTGATAATGTTGATCCTTCGTAATTGTAAATTGTGGGTTGTGTCAATGGACCACGTAGCCGAAGACTGTAATGAATCACATCAAAGTCATAGAATGTAAATGCAAGTCGTTCGCCATCACTCGTTAATGCGAGGTCTGTCGTGACTGACGGGTATTCATCCCGATCTTGTAAGTCTAGATTTTTAGGATTAACGGCAACAACAGGATCATCATTGCCATATTCCCACATCCGCATGATGCCATCATCCCCAATTGTGATAAGGTGTTCACCATCTGGTGTAAACTCGATGGTGCGCATGTTACGTGCGCGTTTTTTTTCGATATTGGATGAATTGAGATAGGTATAATAATGTGGCATGTCCTTTTGCCAGAGGACTTCGCCATCAGGGACACTATAGACTCCAAAATTATCTACACCTGTAACAGCAATCTGTTCTTTGTTTGGATGCCAACTTGCCCCACGACTAAAATAGTCACCTTCTTCGAGGGGGATATTCATGAGTATATCAAGTGATTGTGCATCTAATATTTCAAAGTGATCAATAAATGTAACAGCAATCATTGTGCCATCAGGATTATAGGTGATATGTAAAGGTGCACTATCGGGAATAATCTCGGTGATTTTGGTCATATTCACGGGAATCGGTGTCGGTGTTGGGGTTAATGTTTGAGTTGGGGTTAGCGTCGGTCGATTTGTGCTGGTAGGTGGAGGGGTTGCTGTGCTAGCGATAGGCACAACCCAATAGGCATTATTTTTACCTTCTGCTGTCCACCCAATGAGTCCTTCATAATCCACCTGCCACCAGTAAATTTCGCCATCACAGACAGGTCCATCTAATACAACAAACACACTTGCCCCTGGGATTTCGCCAATGAGTACGCCATCGCGTGAGGGTAAATCACGGACATTATTCGGTGGTCCTGGGGTGACAGTGCCTTGTTGCCCGATGATGAGTTGTGGCGTGGGTGCGGCGGGACATTCAGTTTGGGAATAGGTTGGGGTGATTGCCACAATGAAAGAAAAGAAAAGTATAGCTAATATCTTTATATTCATGATGGAGTCCATTCATCTATTTTATAGGACTGATTGAATTGTTTCTAATAGTGCTTTCTGGTCAAATTGAGATTTTACAAGGTAGGCATCTGCACCTGCGCGCATCCCTGCTTCTCGTTGTTCAGGTTTGCCGAGAGATGTTAATAGAATAACAGGTAAGTGTTGTGTGTGTGTATTATTTTTAATCCGTGACGCGAGTTCTAATCCTGTTAAATTGGGCATTTCAACATCACTAATTACCAAATCGACATCAACTTCGGTGAGCATTTGCCATGCTTCCAGACCGTCCATCGCAACATGAACTTCAAAACCAGCGGTTTCTAAAATATTTTTTTCGAGTGTTCGGGTTGTAATCGAATCATCGGCGACCAACACACGAATACGACGAATTTCTGGTACAGCAGGGCGTGTAATTGCGACCCGACGGCGCGGTAATTTTATACCTGAAGCTCTGCGAATCAGGTCATTGGCATCGAGTACAATAATGACTTCACCTGAACCCAGTAGTGCTGCCCCTGACACAAAAGGAACATTCTGTAACTCATGCCCTAATGGTTTTAAGACGAGTTCCATCTCACTATTGAGGTTATCGACTTCAAACGCGACTGTGCGGTCAGCAGATTGCAGAGCTACGATTGGGAATTCATCCCGTTCCGTATCAAAGTTTGCTGGAATATCCAGAATACTACCCATAGAGACAAGAGGCATTGGTTGGTCATTGATGGTCACCATGTCGTTACCTTCTGCGGTAAAAACATTGTCGCGACTATAACCTAGCATTCGCGTGACCATAATTGAGGGAATGGCATAATTTTCTTCACCAATATTGAGCAAGATACAGCGAATGCGCGTTAGTGAAACGGGGACACTTAAGGTAAAGGTTGTGCCAACACGCGCTTCACTTGATACGAGGACACGCCCACGCAGGCTTTCGATACGGTCACGTACAATATCCATACCCAACCCACGTCCACTGATGGCATTGACACTATCATTGGTGCTGAATCCCGAATGGAAGATGAGATTTTGTGTTTCTTCTATACTCAGACTATTGGCTTCTTTGGTTGACATAATAGCCTGTTCAACCGCCTTCATACGGATAC
Organism: uncultured Anaerolineaceae bacterium; assembly: GCA_964352825.1. GTDB lineage: Bacteria > Chloroflexota > Anaerolineae > Aggregatilineales > Phototrophicaceae > UBA6055. The sequence goes on along the minus strand of CAYGTY010000119.1, from coordinate 3,069 downwards.
GGTTAATATCCAGCCCGCGTCCATCATCACTAATCATAATCAGGATTTCGTTACCGCGTTGCTCGACACGGATGCCAATAGTACCTGTAGGTGGTTTACCATAATTTTCACGTTCTTCAGGTGATTCCATCCCGTGGTCAATAGCATTGCGTAATAGGTGCATGAGCGGGTCTTTCAGTGCATCTAATACTGTTTTATCAATTTCGACCATCGCGCCATGTATTGATAATCGGATTTGTTTACCCATATCACGCGCAATATCGCGTATCATACGTTGAAATGCACCGACCACTGTCTCGAAGGGCATCATCCGTAAGCGAGACATATCATCTTGAAGTTGGTCTGCTAATGTGCCGAGTTGCATATTATCTTGTGTGAGCAGTTGGCGTAATTGGGCGATTTCACGGTTGGTTTCTGCCAGATACCGTTGATTCGACTCTAAAAATTTGAAGATAGTGCTGAGTTCTGCATCAGGTGCATCGCTATCTTGCATACGACGTGCGAGACGAATATAAGCCGCCCGTACACCACGCCATTCACGTTGCCAACGACTGAGTTTTTGAATCATCTCGCCGACATACTTTGTGCGTTCTTCAGCTTGCATTTTGGTGACGACTAATTCACTTGTCTGTGCCATCAAGGTGTCGAGCTTACTGACAGTTACCCGAATGGATTCTTCGGCAGGGCGGAGTGCCATTGTTGGCATCACATCCCCAATTTCTAGTACACCTGTTGATGTTTCCGTGCGCCGTTTTTGCACAGTTGTCATTTCGACAGATGTAGTCTTCTCTTTTTTCGGCGGTGGTGTTGGCGTCGGCTTGGGTGCATTGCCGAGTTGCAAAGCAGGGAACTCGTCGGTGGCGGTTTTAATCTTTTGGTCAAGTATTGCGTCTAATTTTTCTTGCTTGGTGATGACATCTTGGCTGGCAGGTGCTTCACCATTATCAATCTCATCGACATTGCGCTCTAAATTGGCGAGGACTTCTTGAACGACTTCTTCATTGTTTTCTACGCCATCAACTACGTTTTGTATCAGGTCAAGTCCATCATAGATGCTATCCGCAATTTCTGGAGATAGTGTCAGATGCCCTTCAAGCGAGGCATTAAACAACTCCTCCATAAAATGGGCAGTGCGTTCAATGAAGCCGATACCAACCGCCCGTGCCGCACCCTTCATACTGTGGGCATAGCGGTTCATCTCGACGAGTAGGGCATGTTGCTCATTACCTTCGAGCATCTCAACTTGAAGTAAACCCTCGTTAAGTGAACTGAGGTACTCGCTGACTTCTTCCCAAAATATATTAAGCAGGTCGTTATCCGCCATAAATTCTTATCCCACTAATTCTCAATGCTAATTGTCCACCGGCTAACTATATTCCCACCTTCATGAATCTTTATGTCTAGCGTGCTATCGTCGTTCCAATCCCCATAAATTGAAAAACCTAATTCGACAAGAGATTGTGTTATTGAGTAGCGAGTTTGTTCTACCACATCATAGATATATAGTCGTGTTGCCTGATTAGTCAATTGCTCATAGCTTAAAATGTAATGCCCATTTGGCGATAATTTAGGAGTTATTTGTTCAGAAGGTAAAAGCTCTAAGTTAAGCGTATATGCACCTAATAATGGTGTTTCTACAAAACTATCCTCGCTTATAGTAACCTTCATAAACTCCTGTTGCTCTTGGTCACTGCTCTCACGGTCATCATAGATAAACGCAGTTTCGTCCAACCATACAAACGGTGAATATGTTTCTGTATATGCTTGATATAGTATGTTCTGTGATTCTATATCAATGATAGTGATACCTTCGTTAATGCCAAAACCTCCTGACCTAAGAGCAAGATAATTGTTATTATAGGGATTTAATTCAAATTGACTTTCGGAGCAGTATGAATAAGGGCTATAATCTACATATCCTTCACAATCTTTAGTGAATAATATTGTGCTATTATCTGCGAGAAGATTCTCTTTAATTATATGATGACCTAAATCAGTAACCTCTGTCCATATTATATAGGGTTGCACATCTTCGACATTAATATGAGGTCGGATGGAATACTGATGTGCGATTTGCTTTGGCTGTTCTGATAATTGTACATTTGTCAAATACATATTGTATTCTTCAGAGATGGTTTCATTGACTGATAAAACTGTATTCTGATTAATCCAAATATGCCCCAACCAATTGCTGTTGCTGATGGGGTTAGGGTAGTTGGTAAAATCTCTAGTAACTGTATTATATACATAGAGAAACTTATCCCCTTTAGGATTGCAATCTGAAAATATTATTGTCTTTGCGTTTGGTGATAGGGTTGGTATCTCTCTTCTGCATGGAATAGGAATAATACCTTGTATTTCTTCAGGTAAACTAGGACTGAGTTCACCTGTTTCTGCATAGCATAGATAAACTAAATCATCATCTGCTTGAAAATAAACCCAGCGACCCTCATCGGGTAAATCTTGAGCCACACCGCATTGTTCATTTGGACGTGTGATTGTGCCTGCACCAGGGTCGAATACCCATGTGCGATCAATCCAATAAAGCAGTAATTCGCCCTCACGAAGGTAGTCGAAAAGGAGGTATGTGCCATCGCTACGCTGTTCTGAATAATTAATCGCGGTTGCGCCTTCTGGATAATCATATATCTGCCATTGACGTTTCTCAGGGTCAAAATATCGGATTGTACCGTCGTTGTTGAATGTGTCTAGGACGGGTAATTCCGCTAAAACGGTTATGTTATCCATGAAAATGACATCTGCATCAAGGATAGGCAAATCATCTGCGTATGTCATACTGACTCCACACAGCAATAGCAACCATCCTATACTCATTAGCTTACGCACTTTTGGACTTCCCAGAATATTTCAGCAATTCGTTATCCGCCATCATCTTCACCTGATTTATTTAGTTCTACTTGCCAACGTCCGAGTGTCATTTTGGTAGATTGAGCATATACCGTAATCTCGATTTGTTTACCATCAACCCATCTTGGTGCAATGTTTACGGTATGGCTTTTGTCGCCCATTTCTATGAGCATTGATGTTTGCGATACTAATGAATACCTT
>CAYGTY010000118.1:0-19261 GCA_964352825.1 uncultured Anaerolineaceae bacterium | reverse complement strand
GCATCCTTTGATTATACTTTTATTTCTAATCTCTTTCGAGACTTTACATTAGTAATAACAGCCAATCGCCACCATCCGGTGCAACAAGTGTTTGCATCCCTTTCGATAATTCCACAGTACCTTGCCAAAGCCCTGTGCGTGGATTAAACCAGCGCGCGACAGAATCACCTTCTACATGGATGGTCACATCGGGGATGAGTTCATTCACATTGTCTTTCTCTGGTTCATCACCATCTGGATTTGCCAGATAAATGATAATAGCATCATCGGTGCGCGTACATTTTCGATGTGTTGGTCGACTGCCAACATAGGTATCATCAGGCTCAAAGCCAACCAATGTCAGCCCGGTATCATTAAAGAATGTATGAAGATATAGGAAATCCTGGAAACCGTCTAATTTACCCGAATGTGCCGCATCGTAATAGCCTTGCATCCCGCGTAACTTGCCGTCATAGGCTTCAAATGTAACCGTTCCGCAATAAGTGGTATGTCCGCCAGAAAGTAGACTCGCCCACATCAACCGTCGGAAAAAGTAACGCGGATGGACAGGTGGACGGTAGTGTTCATAGCGATCTTCATCATTGATAACAGGAACGTTTACTTTTTTTCGATACTCAAGAATTATTTCCCCATGTACTTGATCGAGGTCTTCAAGGATGACAATATCTGACCATTCAGCATCACAAAAATTATACCCACTCCAACGACACTGGTGATTTGTCAACAAGGTTCCCCAAGGTTCACGCGCCGCCATGTCTTTTGCAATCCGGTCAATCGTCGATTCATGTAGATTACGACCCGTAAGCTCCTCGTCATCTGCAACAATCTTGTGATCGTTGGAAACACACCAATGCACATTCGGGAAAGCTGAAAAACGTGCCTGTGCATAACGAGCAATCCACGGCGAAAGCGCAGCGGTCTCATAACGCCTAAGTTCAATCTTGTCTTCCCCATAAGGAATGAGTTTAAACATCATATGCGGATGTGTATTAAGCGCGTATGTCATACGACGATCAATCTCTTGCCAAAACGGTAGATTGAGCGAAGTACGTTCTGGATTAAACAATGCCTGTACGTCACTACGTCCCCGACAGAACCATGTTCTGATTTTAGTAAAGCCAGCATTTGCGGCTTGGTCAATATACGCTTTCCATTCAGGTTCAACATCAGCGACATAACGATACCCCGTGTCGCCAATATGTAAGAACCATTCACCGTTATCATAAGCAAATTGATAGGGATCATCTGGGTGATGCCTTAATTGACCTTTAAGTTGTGACGGGACAACGGTGAAACTGCCTGATTGATTATTTAGGTCTGGTAAATTGGATTGTGTCGTCCACTGCCATTCTCCCAACGAATCGGCGTAAGCACGACATTTATAAGTTTTATTGCTGTCATAAAACCCTTCGGAATTGATAGTCGAACCATCGGGACGGGTATATAAAACTGTGAATTCAATATCGAAAATTGGGTGTTGGTCTCCTGAATCAGCTTGTAAAGCAAACTCAAATACACCGTACTTTGGAACATTATTTGCAACTTGTGTAATCATCTAATACCTTTCTAAATAAAGTACAACATCATCACCACGTTCAATGAGTAGACGAGTAATTCCTGTGCTGATGATCCCAGTACCACCGATAATAAGTATTCGCATGGTCTTTATTTCTCCCCTGTTTAAGTAGCATTACTCACAGTCAGGTGTAACTAATTTGGCGAAAAATGATGTTTGCAAAAGGGATATTTTGCTGCCCCTACTTGAAATAACGTCGACAAAAGCGCGAAATGTTAGAATATTTATTAGATTTAGACATGCCACTGTCGAAGCCGTTATCAGCTATTCTTTCTACGAGTAATTCAACTGTAACTTTGCAAAGAAATCTTGAAGGATAAACCGTACATCGACCCGATTATAAACACGTATTGGTCGATTATTCTGATTATGGATGTAGCGCAAATCTTCGGTGACAATCGGAGCTGGCTTCCATTCATAGTCAAATCGCTGGGGATTCATCAGCAGTCCAATTGTCGGTGAATCACCCATAGACCAACATTCTCCTAAAGGCCAACCAACCCGATCACCCAACCGATCATTCAATTCAATCAACTGTCGGAACAAATATCCTCCGATTTCCCCGTAAGGTTCAACTTTAAGTTGTAATTCAGCAAGACTAACACGCATCGTTGAGTAGGTTGTGATAGGAACTTGCCACAGATCAAGGTTTGATTTAAATATTACATTGGCAGCATGGTAATCATTTCCCATATTAAATTCGGAACTACCAGAAGGGTATGCGCCTCCCCCAATCCAAATTGCGGTGACTCGTCCAGCAATATCAGGATTTTGCATATACGCCAATGCCATATCGGTAATCGGTCCGAGGAAGATCACAAACAAGGGATTTGGATCATCAGCTATCGCCTCACGCACAATAAGATCAGCCCCTTCTGATGAGCGGGGTGTAGATTCGTTCTCAATCGGTCCTTCTGCCCCGTGAAATACATCAACCTCATCTTGCATATTCATCAGCGATAACACGTACTTCACCTCGTCATAACTCTCTTGCATCGAGGTCGGACGACTGCTACCAAAATGTGCGCCAATAATACCGGGAATACGGAATTGCGGTGTTAGTAGAGCGTGAACAATTGCATATTGGTCATCCGCTTCACATTTTGCATCGGTGTTGATAATGACTCGAATTTTCTTTGCATCGGGTACATCAAATTTGTATTTTGATAAATTTCGCATTCATTATTCCTTTGTTTTATAACTAATAAAATTAAATAACTCTATTAATTCGTCTGTTATGGAAGCATCCAATCAGCGCGTTCTTTGAATTCCGCCTGAACGTCAGCGCGCCATTGATAAACGGCTTCTGGTCCCATTGGGTCGTCCCACCAATGGTTCTTGGCGGGATCAGGCTGGACAAACTTCCCGCCCCAACCGCCTTCAGTAGGTTTGTCGGGATCGTTTATGCCACGTACAGCGCTGACCAGATGCAGGAATGAAGGTGTGTCTCCCTCCCATACACCCGGCGTTTCGTGATTCCACCCGCTCCGTGGATAGGCTGCTCCCAAAGGTCCGTGTCCCTCACGAAGATTTTCGTTTGCCCATTTTAGGTCGGAAAGCGAATGATCAGAGCCGGGCGAATTCCAAAACATTCCTTTGTAATTGTTCTCAGATGTGATGACAAACAGATCAGGGAAATTGTCGAGCATCCAGTCTGCCGTATTATCCTGCCGACCAATCTGAAAGATTCTTAGCTTACTGATAAAATAGGTGAAGTCTTCGGTACTTCTAGTACGCTCTACCTTCCATATGGCTTGCGCTACCTCACAAGGACCACCCCATACACAAACCCAAACTGGGCGGTCATCAGGTTTATCCACAATACGGATGATAGCTTCCGAGGCTTCTGTGTCTTTGTCCTCACCTAACATATCGTCAATCGGCAGTCCTGCACTTTTGAAGTGAGGTGAACCCCATGTTCCATCAAGCCCCTCTACTGTAATTGCACGTAGGGCATCGGCAGTTGGATACTCCACATCATGCTTGACTAGATTCGGTTGTACTTGCTCATAAACATCCACCACTTCCAGAATGTTCTTTTTTCGCGCTATATTAGCAAGGCTACCGGCTGATGAGACAAGTGCTTCGATCTCCAAGTCGTTTGCATAGAGGAGCAGGCGAATCAAGGATTGTACATCATCAGGGTCAGAATACATTTCACGAGGTTCGCCTTCCTTGAAGATGCTACCAGGAATAACATTAATCGGCGGAAAATCCGTCATAGCGATGACACGTGGTTTTATTGCTGATTTACTGTTAGTAGGTCTATTCATATTTCTTTACTCTGACTCCATAGGTCTAATGCAAATATTGGGATAAGTCGATCACGTTTGCTTTTACAGTGACCCCCGTCGGATGAATTGTGCCAATTTCGCAAAGAGGTCTTCATGGATAAAACGAGTATTCACATTATCGTAGACTCGAATCGGGCGGTATTTTCCAGTGTGGATGTAGTGCATCTGCATATCAAAGGTCGGGGCAGGTCGCCATGTCCACTGACCACATTCAGGATCCATAATGATGCCGATACAAGGGGAATCACCCAATGAACGGTATTCCATCTCAGGACGTGTTTTGGCGTTATGTTCTATCAGTTGCTCGACTAGGTACTTCCCAATCTCGCCTTGCGGATATATCTTCTCAATCAATTCGGCATAGGACACACTCATCGTCCGATAGGTGGTTCTGGGTATCTGCCACATTTCTAATTTCGATTTCATCACAACATTTGCAGAATGAATGTCATTCGAGAGATTGTATTCTGCTCCACCATTGGGCCAAGTATTCCCACCAATCCAAAGCACACGAATATTGCGGTCTTCGATCTTCGGTTCAAGTAAGAGAGCAGATGCCATATCGGTGAGCGGTCCATAGAAGGCAATGTGCAGCGGTCTATCATCATCCTTCATTGCCTCCTCAATAATTAGGCGGGCACCGGGAGAGTCAGCAGGTGTAGATTCATCTGGCATGGCGTGTGTTGCGCCATCTTCTACCCGTATCTGGTCTTCTAATCCCATCAAGCGTAGGAGTAGCATCGTTTCGTCGTGGCTCTCTTTTAGACTTTGGGACGATTTACGTGTCCCATAATGGGCAGGTATGATGCCATGAAGATCAAATGATGGCGTGAGGATGGCATGGACGATGGCATATTGATCGTCTGCTTCGTTCTTGGCATCTGTGTTGACGATGACGCGCTGTTTGGCTTCAGGGGGGTATTTCACGTCAAAAACTGTAAAATCACTCATCAGATAAATCTCCTATTTTGATAGTGTTGCATTAATTGATAGCCTTGATAGTAAATCATTCATGTTTGTATACAGCATTTTATGAATCCGTTTCAAAGCACTATAAACATCAACATCCGTTTAGCGTATTCTCCTGTTTCCGTGTAAATAGAACAGGCTTTATGAACGTATTTTGGGGTACTAACTCTTTGTTTACGAGAGATTTCGCAAGCTCAAGCATTTGATGACAATAATCATCCAGATTGAATTTCGGTGAGACAATAAGGCGGCTATTTGGTTTCTTAAATTCTTCATCTGCCCATGTCGTACCGTCAAAGCTCATAACACAAATATCTTGCTCGCGTCCGACGCTTCGAGCCACTTCGATAACACCTTCCGAGACGACATCTCCCATCGTAATGATAGCGATACGGTGTTGGCTTTCCCAAGTTTGTAATAAGCTGGCAAAGCGTTCTTTCGTCACATACATATCTGTTCCGCTATCCATCCAAAGTGGATCAATTTCTGCTAACGAGGTTTCAGCTTTCAGTGATGTTAACGCCGAGATAAAACGTTCCCTATGCGCGGAAATTACCCTCTGGTCAGTCAAAATCAGAAATTTGTCTACCTGCCCTGACCAATGCTCACATATCCATTTGCCACCCTCACGACCAGACATTGCCCCCGCTAGTTTATTATCAATACTTATGAATGATGCAAAAGGCAGACGAAACTCAACGCCAATTACTGGAATACGATTATCACGAAGAGGTATTGTGACTTGGATTCCACCGCGCTCATCAATATGATAAATGATTGCCACATCGACCCCTAAACGGGCAAATTCATTGGCATTAGCAATGGCACGTCTTGTACTATGTTGATTATCACGCACAATTAATTGAATATCACGATGCTTAGATGCCACTTGCTCTAAGTGTTCCCGCATTTCCCGCGCAAAAATATTACGTTCATCTAAATTGGAAAAACCAATCTTGATAGTCATCTTTGGCTCTCCTAAATCTAATATTATTTATTAAGTGTTGTTTGAGAAATCTACATCCTAACTAGTTCTTATTTTTGAACACAATGAGTAAATTCGCCTTATCTGTTATAGACATTGGGGCTGCTGGTGATAGTCTATAAAAGACCATCACCAGCAACAAATCTTACTTATTCAGATAAAACGAAGTCACTGTAATTAGCAGTGTTTTCTGGTGTAACAAGCAGGCAATCAATAGATTGTTTTTCTTCTGCTGGTTTTTCGCCAGTTTGGATATAGATGCTTGCTTGATCGACAGCGAGTTGGCTGAAGACTGCCAATGGTTGTAGAACGGTTGCATCCAAACCACCTTGTTCGATTGAAGCAACTGCATCTGGGCTACCATCAAGACCAATGACGATTACATCATTCATGCCAGCAGCTTCTAAAGCAGCGACTGCACCCAATGCCATCGTATCGTTACCACTGATGACACCTTTGATGTCTGGGTTACCTTGAAGGATGGTTTCCATGACTTCAAAGGCTTCTGTTTGACTCCAATTAGCGGTTTGAACTGCGACCAATTCCATGTCTGGGAAGTCGCCAATTACGTCATTGTAACCTTGTGAACGAACACCAGCATTGGTATCGGTTTCACGTCCAACTAATTCTACATATTGCCCTTCTTCACCCATCAATTCAACGAAGTATTCTGCACCAGATACAGCACAAGAATAGTTGTTGGAGACCAGTTGTGAAGCTGCTGCTCCTGTTGCATTGATTTCACGGTCAATCAAGAATGTTGGGATACCGGCATCTGCTGCCCGTTCAATCGGAGCGATGGAGGCATCTGCACCCGCATTGTCGAGGATGATGGCATCTGCACCTTGTGAGATGGCAACATCAAAGTGTTGATCTTGAAGGTTTGGATCATCATCATGTACGAGGACAAGGGTCTCATAACCCAGTTCTTCTGCGCGTGCTTGAGCAATATCAGCTTCTGCTTTGAAGAATGGGTTGTCGTTTGATGGGGTGATAATCACGATCAGTTCTCCGCTACCCATTGGAACTTCTGTCCGCATTGGTTCGTCAGACAATACGAAGTCACTGTAATTAGCAGTGTTTTCTGGTGTAACGAGCAAGCAATCAATGGATTGTTTTTCTTCCGCTGGTTTTTCGCCAGTTTGGATATAAATGCTTGCTTGATCTACAGCGAGTTGGCTGAAGACAGCGAGTGGTTGCAGAACAGTTGCATCCAAGCCACCTTGTTCGATTGAAGCAACTGCATCTGGGCTACCATCAAGACCGATGACGATTACATCATTCATGCCAGCGGCTTCTAGGGCAGCAACTGCACCCAATGCCATTGTATCGTTACCACTGATGACACCTTTGATGTCTGGATTACCTTGAAGGATTGTTTCCATGACTTCAAAGGCTTCTGTTTGACTCCAGTTGGCGGTTTGAACTGCGACCAATTCCATGTCTGGGAAGTCCCCAATCACATCATTGTATCCTTGTGAGCGAACACCAGCATTGGTATCGGTTTCGCGTCCAACTAATTCTACATATTGCCCTTCTTCACCCATCAATTCAACGAAATATTCTGCACCTGATACAGCACAAGAATAGTTGTTGGAGACCAGCTGTGAAGCGGCTGCTCCAGTTGCGTTGATTTCACGGTCAATCAAGAATGTTGGGATACCGGCATCTGCTGCCCGTTCAATCGGAGCGATGGAGGCATCTGCACCCGCATTGTCGAGGATGATGGCTGCTGCACCTTGTGAGATTGCGACATCAAAGTGTTGATCTTGAAGGTTTGGATCATCATCATGCACGAGGACAAGGGTCTCATAACCGAGTTCTTCTGCACGTGCTTGAGCAATATCGGCTTCTGCCTTGAAGAATGGATTGTCATTTGATGGGGTGATAATGACGATCAATTCACCATTGCCCATTGGAACATCATCTTGTGTAAAACTTGGCATAACAAATGCCGATAAAACAATTAGAAGACTGAGTAAAACTGCAAATCTGTGTTTCATTTTCTCTCTCCAAATTTTTATATAATATCGAATAAATATTCACGAACAAAGCAAAAATTATCCCTTCATAAGCATCTCCTTTGTTCCTAAAGAACCTAATTTCATCTTTATTGACGCTGTTGAAGCCGTAATTGAAGTTGATCAATCACAACAGCGAGAATAATCACAATACCCGTAATGATGATTTGCAGGAAAGAACTCAAGCCTTCGAGTACCATCCCATTACGCAAAACACCAATAACAAATGCTCCAATGATTGTGCCGAAGACCGTTCCTCGTCCGCCAGCTAGCGATGTACCACCCAATACTACGGCAGCAATCGCGTTAAGCTCAAATGTCTCGCCAGTAGCAGGATGTGCCGCCACTAATTGAGAGGCAATAACAAGACCAACCATTGCAGAGCAAAATCCAGAAATAACGTAAGTCAATAAGGTCACACGCTTGACAGGCACACCAGAAAGTTGAGCTGCGCGGACATTTCCACCAATGGCATAAACTTGCCGTCCAAAGGGTGTTTTTCTGGCGATAAATACCGAGATAATTGTTAAAACGATCATAATCCAGATCGAGTAGGGCAATTCCAAGAATGTGCCTGCGCCTAATAGTGGAAATCCCGTGTTAGCGAGTTCTTCACTACCAACCAGATTGGGAAATGTTGCGCCATTTGCACTCAGTAAGGCAAGCCCACGTGCGATGTATAAGACACCTAAGGTTGCAATAAAGGGGGCAACATTAAAGCGTGTAATGATAATGCCGTTAACCAAACCAACAATCATTCCCACGATTAAGGTAATGACCAGCACAATCCAGACATTGAAATAGACAACAATGCCAAACATGGGAAGCACGAGTCCTTCGTTAATCAATGCCCCTGCAACCATGCCAGCCAGTCCAACAATTGATCCAACCGACAAGTCAATCCCGCCTGTGAGAATAACAAAGGTCATCCCAATACCGAGAATCGCGTTAATTGCGACCTGTTTAGTCAAAATTACGAGGTTTCCCGGTGTCAGAAAAGAGTCATTCACAACTGCAAAAAAACCAATGAGTATAAATAAAGCAATAAATGCTCGTAAATTGACCAGTAATTTACCGATAACAATCAGACTACTATTTTGTGGGGTCTTTACCCTGTTGTCTGATGTTATTTGAGCTTGTAGATTTGTCATAAATTCTCTCCTATTCCATACTACCGATATGATGTCCGATAGCGGAGGCTTCAACCAGTTTTTGTTCTGTGGCATCTTCACGGGTGAATTCTTTTGTGATGCGCCCCTTTGACATAACAATGATTCGATCCGAAATCGCTAGAACTTCCTTGAGTTCTGTTGATACAAAAAGGATCGCCAGCCCTTGCTTGGCAAGTTCAACAATAATGTCGAAAATCTCTTGTTTTGCCCCCACATCAATACCGCGTGTTGGCTCATCTAGAAGCAATACACGAGGCTTCGTTAAGAGTGCCTTGCCGACAACTACCTTCTGTTGATTTCCGCCACTTAATGAGCTAATCAGATTCCGAGGATTGCTTGTTTTGATATGCAAGTCTTGTACATAGCGGTCAATGGATTGACACTCTTTCTGAGTACTCAGACCGAACCATCCGATAAGATATTCTTTGAGGCTCGCTAGTAACATATTGTCGTGAATAGATAATGATTGTACTAAACCTTCACGCTGGCGATCTTCAGGCACAAGCATAATGCCCTCTTCGATACGATCTTTGACCGTATTTGCGCGAAGGACTTTGCCATCCAGCCTTATCGCATCGACTGAATAGTGATGCAAACCCAGCAGACACTCAAATAATTCGGTTCGCCCTGCACCCACTAATCCATATAAACCAACAATTTCGCCTGCATGTAAATTGAAAGAGACCTCATCTAATATGAAGTCTTTCCCACGTGGACGTGGGAGCGAAAGATTTTCGACTTCTAAAACCACATCACCTATCTCATGGGGAGCAGGGATATACAAGTGGCTGGCATCGCGCCCCACCATATTGTCAACGATCCACGTTAAATCAATTTCAGACATCGAGGCTTCGGTGATCAAATTGCCATCACGCAATACAGTGACATAATCGCCAATCTCCATGAGTTCTTCCAACTTGTGGGAGATATAGACTATCGAAACGCCTTGCGCCTTAAGGTCATTAATCACACGGAAGAGAACCGCAACTTCGGTATTGCTCAGCGCAGATGTCGGTTCATCCATAATCAGAATACGAACATCCAGTGCCAGAACTTTTGCGATTTCAACAATTTGTTGTTGACCAATACGTAAATCAGCGACCAGTGTGTTCGGATTTAAGGGTTGCTCTAAGCGTTCGAGCAAGTCTTTTGTTCGTTGTTCCTGATACTTGTGGTCGATTACCAGACCAGCATAGGTATGTTCATGGGCGACAAAAATATTCTCGCTGATGTTCATATTCGGGAATAAATTCAGCTCTTGATAGATAATCCCAATTCCGAGATTTTCGGCTTCACGGGGGGATTTAGGGCTGATTTCTTGTCCATCTAGCATTAAACGCCCCGATGTCGCATGTTCAACACCTGCAAGTATTTTCATCAAGGTGCTTTTGCCTGCACCATTTTCGCCAACGAGAACATTCACCTTGCCACTGTAGATATTGAAGTCCACATTGTTGAGGGCGACGGTTCCGGGATAAACTTTGCTGACCTGTTCGGCACGCAACAGAATATCATCACTCATCTATCGCCTCCAAACGGACAGCCATGATGATGATTTCCTCAGGGTCATCATAGGTGAATGCGCCTAAAATATGCACAGTCTGCCCTACCAGATCATCAATATTGGTTTGGCTCAAGACATCAGTATCAATACGACTTTTGAGCGCATCCGAAACTTGGGCAAATTCAACCTGATTGGTGAAGTCATTGAACTTAATAAAGCCGACAGCGTCACGTAATGCGTTCCCACGGAGAACAGGTCCGATTGCTAGGAATAGATCAGCTTTCCCATCAGCTGGGAGTAAATCTAATTCAGCTAATCCCACACGAGATTCACGGTTCACACCGAGTATCTGTACATCAGCTTCTATCATAAAGCTATAAGCCCCGTTACTTGTGCGCTTGCCATAGCTTTCTATTGCGCCGTCTTCGTCTTTGTCGAGTTCGTTTAAGAGTTCTACAATATCAATTGCATTCTCTTCTATCGTTGGGATAAATTCATTTTCCCATATCGAGCTAACATATTGGTCAGCACTGAAACCTTCTTTGGCGATACCATCATCTTCAATACTGCGAATTGTTGCCAATGTACAGGAACTGAGTAAAACCATCGCAATCAACAATGTTGACCATTTCCAAAAATATTTTTTCATATCAAATTCCCTAGAGTGCCAACAATATGACACTCCAATGCTAATTTTTTCATTTATCCTAGCTATGGCTGTAAACTTCCCAACCGCAATAGGTCTCGAATGCTTCCGTAAGGATTCCCGCTGAATGCGAGCGATTCATGGCTGCGTGATGCTCAAAACCATTTTTGGTGATATAGCGCAACAGGGACTGCAATTCAGGGATTTCGACCACAGCACGACTTCCAAATGTTTCTAATGGGTCATCAACAAATGCACCCTCACCCACATATGCCTTGATGACACCATGACGATCATCGGTAGTCACACGTGCAAAACTAAAGGGTCCAGCAGGGGTACGTCCAGCAACCACGCCATAAGTATTTTCGTCGCCAAGTGTTGAGCCTAGAATGGGAGCATATTCCATTTTGAAGTCGTCATCAAAGAAGCTCTTTGCCCAGTTGCCACAATGGAAGAGAACACATTTATTGGGATCGTCAGAATAATTGTTGTTCCAATCCACCAGCGCGCTCGGTGTTCCCGATGCGAGTTGTAAAGCATACATTGAGACCACGCCTGTAATATCAACCTCACAAGCACTCGGTAATAATTGCTCACTCATCATACTCATCAAGGTACAGACATTGACACCATAATTAAGCTGAAGTGAATCCCAGCACTGTAAAGCAGAAGCGGTGATGTCTAGCGATTGCATCCAATCATCGAGAACGATGCCGATTTTTGCCATTTTCAAAATTGAAGGAGATGGCACACCATCAGTTTTCACATAAGCCTTAATTTTGCTGATACGATCTTTGACGCGAGCATCGTCATTTTCTAATTTACGGGCAGGTCCAAAGATGTCAGTCAGGTCGATGGTCTGAACGCTGATGCCAAATCCTTGTAGCAGTTTTTCACTATAACGGGTGGTATTGAAGGCATTCGGACGTGCGCCTACTGCACCAAGCCGCGCACTCTTTAAGCCACGCATCACCCGACAAACCCCCATGAACTTTCTAAGGTCGGCTTTAAATGAATCCGTTCTTGGATGAACCGTATGTTGATCGGTCACGGTGTAGTTGTAGCCATATTGGTAGAGATTGTTGCAAACTGATATTTTCCCGCAGAAGGCATCCCGTCGGCGCGAAGCCATCAGCAAATTCAGATCGTCGGGGTAGGCTTGCACCAAGATGGGGACATTCAACTCGGATAATTTAATGGTTTCTGCGATCCCTTTTTCATCGCCAAAGTTGGGCAAGGAAATCAGGATACCATCAATTTCACCACGATGTTGATTGAACAATGCCGCGCATTTCTTAGCATTCTCCCATGTTTCGACTGCACCGAGTTTGGTGGCATCTTCATCCAAAATAATGGGCTGAATACCAAGCTCCTCCAATACAGCCAGAATATCTTTCCGTCCTTCGGTGATGAGTGCATCAGGGAAGAAGTCACGGTTACCAATAATCACGCCTAAGGTTAGCTTTTTTGCTGTCATAAAATTACCTTTCAAAAATCTACGTAAACTCTCGTTTTATAAAATTTGCTTGACGGCAGATTGCCATCCTGCATATAAATCATCGACGGACTGCTGATCTAATTGTGGCTTATAGTCGGTGTAATTCGATTGAATTGCGCTCAAGTCTTCCAAATTCTCATAAATACCCATGCCGAGTGTCCCGGCAAATACAGCCCCTAATGCCGACAGTTCGGGAAGCTCAGACCCACGCGCAACAATGCCCGATATATCTGCAATAAATTGCATCAAAAATTGATTCTTGACTGCGCCACCATCTCCGCGAATCATTTTTAGGTCAGTCTGTGCATCTTCCCCCATCAATTCCAGCACATCTTTAATCTGATAAGCAATCGATTCTAAGGCAGCGCGGGCGATATGCGCTCTGGTTGTTGTGGGTGATAATCCCAGAATCGCGGCTTTAATATCGGATCGCCAGTAGGGTGCATTCAGCCCGACAAAAGCAGGGACGAGATAGACACCCCCGTTGTCGTTCAGA
Organism: uncultured Anaerolineaceae bacterium; assembly: GCA_964352825.1. Classification (GTDB taxonomy): domain Bacteria; phylum Chloroflexota; class Anaerolineae; order Aggregatilineales; family Phototrophicaceae; genus UBA6055. The sequence continues at coordinate 6,100 of CAYGTY010000118.1, read as the reverse complement.
GATAAGGATAGAATCTCGGTCTCAGCGGATGATCGTAGGAGTTCAAGTTGGTCACGTAACCAGACAATCGTTGCACCTGCATAATTGATAATGCCTTCAAATGCGTATGTCGGTTTACCCTGATAAACCCAGCCAATTGCCGTGAGCAAGCCATTCTGCGAATAACGCAATTCATCACCAATGTTAAGCAGTACAGATGATCCCGTACCAATTGTGACCTTTGCTTCTCCCTGTGAAAAACATCGCTGAGCAAATAACGCCGCTTGTGAATCCCCCATCACGCCACAAATCGGGATGGCTTCGGACAGGATACCATCTAAATCAGTCTGTCCAAATTGTGCGCTACTTTCACGGATTTCTGGTAACGCTCCCATCGGAATTTGAAACAACTCACAGAGTTCACTATCCCATGTTAGGGACGTGATATTAAATAATAGTGTTCGGCTAGCGTTGCTGTGGTCAGTTACAAAGACTTTGCCACCTGTTAAGCAATAAATCAGATAAGCATCAATCGTGCCAATGACTGCCTCACCGTTTTCAAGTTTTTTTCGTATGTCTGGTTTTTCTTGTAGCAACCATGTGAGCTTGGATGCAGGAAAATAGGTATCAATCTTTAAGCCTGTTTTCTGATGTACCAGTGATTCATACCCATCCTTGATAAGTTGCTGACAGAAGGGATCACCACGACGACATTGCCAGACAATCGCCCTATGGAGTGGTTTGCCTGTTTCACGGTCAAATACAACAATGGTTTCGCGCTGATTAGTGATGCTTAAACAGGTCACATCAGATACTGATAGACTATTCTTCTCAATCAGCAATTGCATCACTTGCACTGTATTTTGATAGATTTCCTCGGCATCATGTTCGACCCAGCCAGCTTGCGGATGATATTGCTCATGTGGCGTCGTAACACTATCCAACAATCTACCATCTGTTGTGAAGAGCAGGGCTTTCGTTGCCGATGTGCTTTGGTCAATTGCCAGAATTTTTGTCATCGGATTAGACCTTCGCCAATAAATCTTGAGCGGTTTTGACAAGCCCATCAACAGAAATACCATAATGGTCGAATATCTCTAGCTGGCTACCCGTTACCGTATATTCATCAGGTATGCCGACAATCTTGAAGGGCAGACTGATTCCCGCTTGCATCAAAATAGAGGCACAGGCTTCACCGAGACCACCGCAGACACTATGCTCTTCAACCGTGATAAGGACTTTCGTATGTTGCGCGACATCTAATATCATATCGACATCAAGCGGTTTGATGGTGTGCATACTGATGACACGGCATGAAATCCCTTGTTTTTTAAGTTCCTGTCCGGCTAATAAAGCGCGTTCAGTCGGTTCACCTGTGGCAATAAATGTGACCTCGTCACCATCCATTAGGGTGATGGCTTTGCCGATTTCAAATGTTGCATCCGATGCGTGCAAATCCAGCATCGCTTTTTTGCCATAGCGAATGTAAATAGGGCGAGGATGATTTATTGAGGCTTTGATGGCTTCGCGGGTTTCAAAATTATCAGCAGGCACGACAATATCAATGTTATTGATGGCACGAAGCACCGCAAAATCGTGCAAAGAGTGATGGGTTGTGCCCAATGCACCATAGCTAACCCCTGCACTGATACCGATCAACTTGACGGGATGATCAGAATAGGCGATGTCGTTTTTGATTTGTTCCAGTGAGCGAGCCGTCAAAAAGCAAGCAGGGGATACCGCGAATACTTTTTTCTCTGTCATCGACAGACCCGCTGCAACCCCCACAAGATTCTGTTCGGCGATGCCCATCTCAACAACCTGATCGGGTAGTTCCTCTCCAAACGGCACGAGCTTACCGGATCCCCGTGAATCACTTGTTAATACCATAATCGACGGGTCATGCTTGGCTAATTCAAGCAAGGTATCTGCAAATGCGATTAAATTAGCTTGTCCAGTTGTCATTTCAATCATAAGCTGACCTCTAATTCCTCAAGCTCTTGCATGGCTAATGTAAACTCGTCATCGGTAGGAACGCGGTGATGCCATTTCACCGTATTTTCCATGAAACTGATGCCTTTACCCTTCGTTGTTTGTGCAATGATAAGATTAGGTTTTCCATGCTCAAGCGGAAGGCTATCAAAAGTAGAAATGAGGTCTTCTATATCATTGCCATTGCAAATCTTCACAGCACATCCAAAGCTGGCAAAACGATCTGCAAGCGGTTCTAATCCCATCACTTCTTCAGTCCCACCGGTGATTTGTAAGCTATTGCGATCTACGATAATCACTAAATTGTCTAACTTATAATGTGAGGCAGACATTAATGCTTCCCAGCTAGAGCCTTCTGCTAATTCACCATCTCCAAGCAAGGTAAAGACCCGATTTGACACTTTGTTTTGTTTCAGTCCGAGCGCAATTCCGACACTCACAGACAAACCATGACCCAATGCGCCTGTATTATGTTCGACTCCATTGACTTTACGGGTTGGGTGACCAACAAAATGGGATTGATATTGATCGAGCGTGTCTAAGTCAGATTCAGTATAAAAACCTTTATCAGCCAGCACAGTATAGAGCGCCTCTACGGAATGTCCTTTGCTTTGAATGTAATGATCCCGATTTGCGGACGCAAAGTTATCTGGTGTGATGTTCATGACATGGTTGTATAAGACATTCAGGATGTCGATACACGATAAGCTTCCTCCGGTATGTCCTGCATTTGCCTGCTTAATAATTCGCAGTATGGTTTTTCTATATTGGATAGACTTTTGTTTGAGTTCTTGCTTGTTCATCAATTTACTCCTTTCTTGTATACCTATTTTATCATGAATATTTATTCTTGATATATGGAAATTTTGCTAAATTGAGATTTATCTAAAATTAGCTTGTGTTACTCCATTAATGCCATTGCACTAATGTGGTCGGTGATTAGGACGTTGATGTGTTTGCCATTCAATGCACCGCGAACAGCCTTAAGTTTACGACGACCACCCGCTACGCCAACGATACGTTTTGCTTTTGCTAATTGATCTAGCCGAATACTGACAACCCGTTTATCTAGTGGTAAGTTGAGATCAGCTCCATCAACATCAAAAAATCGTAGACATATGTCACCAACTGCCCCTGCTTCTTGTAGTGCATTGAGTTCGTCTGTCGAGAAGATGTTGCCACTACTTGCCAGCAACTTAGAGGGTTCGACGCTACCAATGCCGACGATAGCTAGCGTGATTCTATCAAATAATTCAAAGGCTTCACGGACATAGGGATCGGTCATGAGATCATCACGCACTTGTTCGGATCGTGCCAATCCGGGTGCAGGTAGGTAAATGGGTGTACCTTGAACAAGGTCGGCAAATTGTTCAGTGATGCGCGCCGCATAAATCTTGGCGGAGGGGTTGCCCATGCCACCAAGCATCTGTACAACTTTGGCTTTAGATGCTTTTGGTAAGCGGTGCATCGAATTCACCATACCCAATAGTGTTGAACTCCATGAAGACAGCCCCACAACTTCATTTTTGCCGATGGTTGTTTCAACATAATATGCCGCCGCGCTGCCCAGATAATGAAAGACCGCTTCATCGCTTTCATCTTCACAATGGACAACAATTGCCGATTTTAGCCCATACTTAGAACAGAGTTCCTCTTCAAGCCCAGAATAGACCCCTGTCGGAATATTGACAGTGATTCGCACAATTTCTTCATCGATAGCACGATTAAGAATACGGGACACAGTGGCTTGGGACAAATCTAATTGCTCAGCAATCTCAGATTGTTTAAGGTTCTGCTTATGATATAAGTAAGCAATTTTCGCCATCAGTCGTAACTCTTCTTGGGTCGTTGAATTTTGATAGTAGGGCATAGTCTTATCCTATGTAACAATGAAAAAAATCTGCTTCATAGTATAGTCTGTTTGCCATTGTGCGACCATTGTAGTCTCTCACGATGAAACTATCGTCTCTGGACGCGAACTGCGAGATAGGGTTTAGTCGGCAAGTCAATATAATAAGTTGGCATCGCCCGTTCAGAATAAGTTTGCTCTCCCATAGTCTCAGCATCAAATGCCTTTACGCTTGTTGCTGTGATGGTCATGTCGTGCGTGTCGAGAATATCGACATCATAGTCACCATCTTCTGACCAAATCGGCATCCTTTGCATCTGATGTTCGCCCAGATAAATGAGATAGTAGCCATCCGCCATACCTCCCGAAATACGTGTCCAGTACCAACCTGTAAATTGTGGCGGAAATAGACCGTTATCTTTAACATCGGCAATCGGTGTCAGTCCTTCGGCTGGTGTATCTTTCATAATTTCTTTCAGGAATGCGATACCCTTCCAGCTATCCCCATGCAGTACCCCACCTTTACCCCACCATAAGATGTCATCAGGGTGCATATAGGTTTCACCGTGTCCAGCATAACCTCCGTTGGCAATCATAATCCAGAAGCGATGAACTTCCTCATCAGCACTGATGTTGCCCCACGGAAATGGGATATTCCCCTCGTATTCGAGTTCATCGTTCACAACGGGCTTTCCATATTGATGTCGCCATTCCTTCGCCCGTTTCACATCCCAATTCTGGATACTGACGTGCGTAACTGCGGGTTTAGTATGGTCATAATTCGCATTTGGATCACCATTATGAATCGAGCGCAGATGCTGGTAAGGGTCTTCGTTTTGTAAAATTTTAAAGAAATTATCCCAGCGTTCTACGGGTTTGTAAGTCAACATGAAATCATATTCATTTGCCAGTGACCACCAGATATTGCGGAAGGCTGAGAGACGTGCGATCAGATAACGTAAGTAACGATAATCCGTTTCTTCGTCCATTTCTGAATAGCCCCAGCGATCATAGGGATGCCAGATGATAATATCGGCTTCGATCCCTAGTTCAAGCAATTGGCTCAGACGCTTTTCAAAGTGATGGAAAAACTCAGGGTTAAAGCGAGTGAGGTCATTATTGCCCTCAGCATCACGTTCATATGGATAATACACAGGTTCATTACGATTAAATGGATAATGCTTGGGAAAAACACACATCCGTATTTTGTTAAATGGTTTTTCCGATAGCGTTTTGACTGTCTGCTCTTCTAGCTCATCGCCCTGATGTACCCACGCATAGCAAGTCGTTCCAAATGAACGATACGGTGTCTCATCAGCATATGCAAAGTGGAATTGATTATGGACATACACAGGACCATGATTCGCCTCAGATGGTTCAGTACAAGTAAATGTCCCTGTTTGACTATCCAATTCGGCAAGGTTACTGTGGGTTTCATACGTCCACTCACCGACTTCGGTAGGCATACAGCGTATTTTATAACTGCCATTGCCATCATAAAATCCAGCGGGTTCAATCACAGTATCACCACAGGTAAATGTTGCGCTTAGTTCAATATCCAGAAAGGGGTTTCCAGCATCTGAACCCTGTAATTCGATTTCAAATAATCCCCATTTTTCAATAATATTTGTCATGCGTGTACTTCCTCTAGTTCATCATTAGTTGCAAAGTGACAATAAACATCACGACCATCTTTCTGCTTAACTGGCTGTGGACGTTGATGGGTGCAGATGTCTTCTGCGATTGGACAGCGGTTACGGAAACGGCAACCCTTAAACTGAAATTCTTTCGCTTCAATATCTGCAGCTATGAAAGTTTTTCGCTCCCATTTTCTACCCGTCGTTGCCACAGAGTCAAGCAAGAGTTGGGTATAGGGATGCTGAGGATTTCTTAGAATACCCTTAGCCTCACCAAACTCAACAATAGTACCGCGATACATCACCGCAATATAGTCGCTGACATAATAGGCTGTAGCAAGATCATGGGTGATATACAAAAAGCTGGTCTTGTATTCTTCTTTAAGTGATAGAAATAAGTTGATAATGTTCATACGTAACGAAGCGTCGATCATACTGACAGGTTCGTCGGCAATGATCATCTTCGGATGCGGAATTAAGGCTCGTGCAATGGAAACACGCTGAAGCTCACCACCAGAAAATTGATTAGGATATTTACCTTTTACATCGGCATATTTAAGACCCACCGAGCTAAGTGCAACCTGCATTGCATCAACAGCATCACTAGCACTAAGCTGTTTAATTCGAGTCGCTGTGCGTTGCA
>CAYGTY010000117.1:0-19280 GCA_964352825.1 uncultured Anaerolineaceae bacterium | reverse complement strand
GGGCTTTACACATGTCGGTGATATTCCAAATTATGCGCGCAGTAGTAACATGCAATTGGATGCAACTGCGTTTTACTATAAGGAACTATAGAATCTCAAAGGGCACACCATTTCTAGTATGCCCTTTGAGATTGTTTCCGTTTATAACTGTTTATAACCGTATGAGTTTACGCCCAGATAATCTTATGGGGTAAGAATGTGGTATGTAGGTATTTATGGTAGGGCATCACACGCACTGAGAAACCGACATTGCCTGTAACTGTATAGGTATGTTTGGTGGTAAAAATAAATTCGCTGTTCCCATTATCGCTAGACAAGTCCATATCAATAGATTCACCATCCATGATATTGCCTGACGTATCCAAAACACCATAGTATAATTGCACTTTGACATCATCAGGTATCAGACTACCGAGATTCACTTTTGCAGTAATTTCGGTTTTACTACCCACTGCGACATCCCCTTCTTCAACATCCACATTTATAATATGAACTTGATTCCAGACATTATTGAGGTGTTGTTGCCATTTAGTAAACGCATTGGCTTTGTCAAAATTAGGTTTAACCATTTCTTGCGCGACTTGATAGCGTGGCATATAAAATTCGTTAGTATATTGTTGCACCATACGATAGGTTGTAAAGAATGGTGCGAGTTCTGTCATACTCCGTTTTACACGGCTAATCCACTCACGCGGTAAACCATCACGAGTTTGATTATAGAACAATGGAATGATGTCTTGCTCAAGAATATTATAGAGGGCTTGACTCTCAATATGATCTTGATGTTCCCATTCAGCTATATCGTATTCTTCACCATTACCAATCGACCAGCCCACTTCAGGACGATAGGCTTCTGCCCACCAACCATCAGGGATACTACAGTTTAAGCCAGCATTGTAGATAACCTTCATACCACTTGTACCACTAGCTTCTTTGGGGCGACGTGGATTATTCAGCCAAACATCAACACCTTGCACCATATACCGTGCCACATTCATATCATAATTTTCGAGGAAAACAATCGAATCACGGAAATCAGGGTCACGGGCAACATTCACAATTTCGCGAATAAGTGCCTTACCTTCATTATCGTGTGGATGTGCTTTACCTGCAAAGATAAATTGAATGGGACGGTCTTCATCAGTGACCATCTTACGCAAGCGTTCAATATCACGGAAAATCAGATTGGCGCGTTTATAAGTCGCAAAACGACGTGCAAAGCCAATCGTAAGTGCATCAGGGTTCAATACCTCTGAGGCTTCTTCTACAGCAGTTTGCGAAACACCCCGACTAATTAATTGCGCCCGCAGACGTTTACGCGCAAATGCAACCAAGCGTTCACGACGACGGTCATGAGTACGCCATAGTTCGGCATCAGGGATAGTCTCAACACCTTCCCAAACCTCTGGACGCGATTCTTCAGAACGCCATGCTGGGTCAAGGTAGCGGTCAAATAACTGTGCCATCTCTCGGCTAACCCATGTTTGAACATGAACACCATTAGTAATCGCCCCAATTGGAACTTCGTGAACAGGGACATTCGGATAAACCCATTGCCACATATCACGTGACACAACACCGTGTAATTGTGCAACACCATTTGCACCTGATGACATATTCAACGCCATAACAGACATTGAGAATAATTCATAAGTCCCCATATTTTCGCGACCTAAATCAATGAATTGGTCACGGGATAAGCCTAGTTCACGCATTAAATCTGTGAAGTGTTCATCAATCAAGTCAAATCCGAAGCGTTCCAAACCTGCTGGAACAGGGGTATGAATTGTGAATACACTACTGGATGCAGTCACTTGTTTGGCTTGTTCAAAGCTCAAACCATCATTGTGCATATAATTGCGGATGCGTTCGAGTAATAGGAAGGCGGAATGCCCTTCGTTCATATGATAGATGTCTGCCGAAATACCCAATGCAGCTAAAGCACGGATACCGCCGATGCCCATCAAGATTTCTTGACGAATACGAACACGCTTGTCACCACCATAGAGACGGTCTGTTAAGTTGCGGTCTTCTTCTTGATTGTTTTCATCAATATTTGAGTCCAAGAGATATAACTCAATACGTCCAACTTGAACTTTCCAAATTTGAGCGTAAAGCTCACGCCCAGGGAGCGGCACACTAATTTTGATAGGGTTCCCATTATCATCAGTCTGTAAGGTAACTGGTAAATTAGCATAATCATTGATGGGATAGTTTTCTTGTTGGAAGCCGTCAGCATTCAAATATTGTTGGAAGTACCCTTCTTGATATAGCAAACCAACACCAATCAAAGGGATATTCAAATCACTAGCACTTTTTAGATGGTCTCCACTCAAAACACCCAAACCACCTGAATAATTTTGAAGACATTCAGCTAATCCAAATTCCATTGAGAAATAGGCGATGGTGGGGTCTTGTTTCAGGTCGCCATATTCATCGGTATACCATGTGCTTTTTGCATTCATATATTCATCAAAAGCTGTGCAAACGCGCTCATAATGCGCCATAAATGATGTATCATCGACCATCGCTTTTAAACGGTCTTGGCTCAAGCGACCCAACATCCAGACAGGGTTATGGTTTGTATCTTCCCACAATTCTGGGTCAAGGCGGCGGAATAAGGTAATAGCTTCATGATCCCAAGACCAACGCAAATTGTATGCGAGTTCATGTAACCGTTTTAGTTGACGAGGTAACTTCGGTGCAACTTTTACTCTGGCAATAGGTTGTACCATTAAATTTGCTCCTGCATATAAATGGACAGAAAATTCAATTCTGACTTAAACGATTAAGTTTAGCTGATTTTACAGAATATTCTATATCGTTTTGCAAGGATAGCGCGAATTCTTAACTTCGCAAAGGTGATTTAGGCTAAAATCTCGTAATTCTATGAATATTTTTCAATAAATTGCCTTTTTTTGTGCAATTCTTACAATCTCTCGCATAAGATTCTGGACAGAGATACGATTTTGCGATTACACTATCTTTTCGTATGATAGAATGACACTGTCACTTCTAATCGTTTACTCATAAATGGAGAGTATACACATGATTAAAAAACAATATCTAAAAAGCAATGATGTCTGCAAAGTGACTTTTTACACTGCACCCGAACTCGACGCCGAAGAAGTCTACCTTGTTGGTGATTTTAATGAATGGGAAGAAGATGCTACCCCAATGACCCCTCTCAAAGATGGTCGTTTCAAAGTCACCGTTGCCTTAAGCAAAGACACAGAATATCAGTTCCGTTATCTGATTAATGATACGGAATGGCATAATGATTGGGATGCAGATAAATATGTTCCCAACCCATTCAGTGGTGATAACTCAGTCGTCGAGGTATAAGATCACATGGTGACGAAACGTTACCTAAAAAGTAAAGATATAACAAAAGTCACATTCTATACAGCTGAGGGATTAGGTGCTGAGGAAGTTTACCTTGTTGGTGACTTCAACAGTTGGAGTGAAACAGCAACACCTATGACCAAGTTAAAAGATGGGCGTTTCAAGATAGTGCTAGAGCTTGAGCCAAACAAAGAGTATCAATATCGGTATCTCGTTAATGGCGTGGAATGGCACAATGATTGGGATGCAGACAAATATGTTCCTAATCCATATTCTGGCGACAATTCAGTCGTCACAACCTAGAAATACAAACGGTCTCTGCAATATAGAGACCGTTTTTTATTTATCACAACGATGCTTATTTAATCTTGCGCGGTGGAGGTTGTATATCCGTTCCGTCGGGAACAATTTTATCAGCATACTGTGCAAAATCATTATGTGTAGAGTCTGTCGCCACAGTTGAACCTGCCCCAATCGTAAATTCGGGAGGTACGCGTGCATTCTTACCCACGCTAGTAATTTTCAAATCACCCATATCTTGCCATGAACCCACTTGGGCATTTTTACCGATAACAGCAATCTTATCAACAATAGAACGTTCTACTCGTGCGCCTGCTTCAATATAAGCATCATTCAAAATCACAGATTCACGAATAACAGCACCGGGACCAACAAATACACCGGGGGACAAAATCGAGCGTTCGATGATTGCACCTTCGCCAATAACAGACCCATCGGTAATCATACTATCAATAATTTGAGCATTCGCACCTATCCGAACAGGTGGGCGTTCTTCACTGCGCGTATGAATAACCCATGTACGGTCATTCAAGTTGAGTGATGGCGGATTAGAGAGCAAATCCATATGAGCTTCCCAATAAGCATCAACTGTACCCACATCAATCCAATAACCACCATAAGGATATGCAAAGACATCCATACCTTGCTCAACCATTTTCGGCAAAATATTATGTCCAAAGTCATGCGCTGATGTCGGATCTGCTTGGTCTTCTAGCAAGGCTTTTTCTAATACGGAATAGCTAAATACGTATACACCCATGTTTGCAAGGTTACCGGGGGGGTTTTCTGGCTTTTCAACAAAGTCAGTCACCCGATAATCATCACCTGTATCGACAATACCAAACCGACTGGCTTCATCGAGCGGAACACGAATCGTACAGACGGTAGCATCTGCCCCTTTTTCGCGGTGATATTGTACCAACATATCATAATCCATCTCGTAAATATGATCACCAGAAAGGATAAGAACATATTCAGGTCGCCCTTGACGGACAAAGTTTAGATTCTGTGCAACCGCATCGGCTGTACCTGCATACCAATCCGTATCAAAGCTCCCTTGATAAGGTTGCAACATCCTCACCCCACCTGTAAAGGAACGGTCTAAATCCCATGGGCGACCTTTGCCGATATGGTCATTCAAACTATGTGGACGATATTGCGTCAAAACTAATACATCAAAAATATTAGAATTTACACAGTTACTCAGTGGAAAGTCGATAATCCGATACTTACCACCAAAGGGGACAGCAGGTTTTGCACGTTTAACGGTTAAAACACCTAGACGAGTCCCCTTACCCCCTGCCAAAATAATACCTTTTATCTTCAAAAGATTTCTCCTTTATGAATTTATTTTTTTCATTGCACGCTGATAAATCGAGATATACTCTTCAGCACTTTTTGTCCAACTAAAATCAGTCGCCATACCACGTTTTTGCATCCGCTTCCACGCAGTCGGCTGGTCATAATATGTATTAATTGCCCAGTGGAGTGTGCCTTCAACCGCAGACGATTTTTGCCATTCGAACACAAAACCCGTACCATTATCAGCATCACCATTATCATAATTAATGACCGTATCCGCTAGTCCACCTGTTTCGCGCACTAAGGGCAATGAGCCATATCGCATCGCCATCATCTGTCCCATGCCACAAGGTTCAAAATGACTTGGCATCAAGAAAATATCACAACCCGCATAAATCTGTTGTGCAAGTGCCGCATCAAATTGCAAAAACACCGTCGCTTTATCAGGAAAATCTTGTCCAAGTCGCCAAAACGCATATTCTAATTCAGACTCGCCTGTACCTAATAACACAAACTGCACATCGCGGCTTGCCAAAACATTACGTAATGCAGGTACTGCAATATCAAAACCTTTTTGGTCTGCCAGACGACTGACTACCCCAATAATCGGAACATCAGGGCGTATCGGTAAGTTCGCAAACGATTGGAGATGGCGTTTGTTAACAGGGCGTTTTGTTTCAAAATTATCGACATTAAAGTTCTCAACGAGCTTAGGGTCTGTCTCTGGATTCCATAAATCGGTATCTAAACCATTGAGAATCCCTTGCAAATCATTCACGCGTGTTTGAATCAACCCAGCTAATTCATAGCCAGAATAAGGATATTTAATTTCTTCTGCGTATCTTGGGCTAACTGTTGAAACCATATCACTATAAGCAATCCCAATCCCGAGCAGATTATCCGTTAAATTCTGATAGACGAGGTCTGCTTGATGACGACCATTGATACCCGCTTGAAACAAAAACCAGCCCGCATGATTTCCTTGATAAGCAATATTATGAATTGAAATAACAGTCGCTAATTTTGACCATTGTTCTTCGTGCCGTTGCATCCCAATAAGGAAGGGCAGTAAACTTGTATGCCAATCATTGACATGTAAGACATCAGGAAACCAATCAATCCGTTGCTGAAGCTCCCACATTGCAGCCATCACAATTTGATTGAAGAATACGAATCGCTCCATATCCAAACTCCAATCACTGTAAACAGTACCCTCACGACCAAAATAGGGCATTGCCTGCAAGAAGTAATAGGGTGTTTCATCATAAACACAGGTATAGAGATTGACTTCTGTCATGCCGTTACGATGATAAAAATCAAACTTAAATAGATGGCTGATGTTATATTTCAAGTGGTCGATGTGACCATATCCCGGAATAATAACCCGAGCATCAACATCTAATTTATGTAATGCCTTGGGTAATGACCCCACGACATCTGCTAATCCACCGACCTTCGCAAAAGGGACGGCTTCTGAACTTGTGAGTAAAATTCTCATTCGGGTATACTCGCTCCCATGTGAAGTTAATCTAGTATCGATTGTATCGTATCATTGCCATCATGGGTACAAGAGATACAAAATTAAATTTGACAAGTATAGTTATTTGAATAAAGTTAAATGATAAAATATGTTTAACTTATTAATTCCAATGCAAAGGCTTGAAAATGAATTTACAGATTATACGATCTACTGATGACCAACTAACAGCAATTTATAGTATTATGGCACTTGCTGGTGAACATATGCACCGCGCCTTAAACCTATCCCATTGGCACCCCTTCCCAGGAACAGAGCCATTTATCAAAAGACTCGATGGTCATGATGTTTACGTAGTCTACGATGAGAATTTGCTCGTCGGCACATTTAATATAAGCACCATACCCGAGCCGTATTATACCGAGGATATGTCTGACTATTGGATGGATGCTTCCGCGGATGCAACGTATTTTAGTGGGTTTGCATTGTTACCCTCACATCAGCAAATGGGGATTGGTACACACTGTATGGCATTTGTTGATAAAACCGTGAAAGAAAATACAAACCATCGCTATATTCGCTTCGATGCAGTTGCAAGCCATTCTAAGTTAATCAATTTTTATTCGAGGTTAGGCTATCAAAAGCGTGGCGAACTTCCTGTCAAGCATTTGAAGGTCATGTGTTTTGAGAAAGATTTGCAAGCAGATAGCTAAATAGATCCAAAAAGAAAAAGTTCAAACCATAATCCTACGGCATTCCGTTGCTGGACATTGCACCCTGTGCTAAGATTCTCTTGTTACCTGTTTCGAATAATTAGGATGATTATATGATTGAACAGCAACGCCCTAAACAAAAAACACGCATACTGCCTATGCTACTCTTTCTAATATTTGTATTTATTGTGGCTTTAGGTGGTACATATCTTGGATTCCAATTATTTGGGAATGGCTCAAATCCCAAAAGCTCCAGTGTTGTCCCGCAAGTGGTTACTGTTGCTGTTGTCATTACAACAACACCCAATCCAGAACCGCAAATTATTGTTGTTACGGCAACCAATCAACCGGGGCAAGTGGAATTACCCGATGGCTTAACTGTGGCTGGTAATACCTCTGGTTCGGCACAAGCCAATGCAACTATTGACCCATCTAATTTAGATGCCTCTGGGGCAAGTGTAGACAGCAATTCAGCGCAATCCGCACCAGCCAGTGGCACACAATTGCCCGAAAATTGTATCTTACATGCGATTGTTGATGGTGATACACCCTTTGGCGTTGCGGAACAATATGGCGCAAACCCCTTCTTATTATTAGAAGCCAACAACTTAACAGAAGAAACCGCATCACTGTTACAAATTGGCGATATCCTACTTGTGCCATTAGAAGGATGCCCTGTTGACTTACCCCCAACAGAAACACCCACACCCACACCCAGCAATACACCAGACCCCTCTGTTCCAACGGCTATACCTGAAGAGACAGAAGAATCACAATCACCCGCAACATTGCAACCAACGGCAACAATTACGCTTGCACCGACTGCAACTAATGCTCAAATTGAAATTGTTGATGCTGAAAACATCGGTGACATCACAGCAGAAGGTATACGCCTCCGTAATACAGGTAATACCATTAATGTGACGGGATGGACTTTACAAGATGCAGAAGGAAATACCTTCTCATTCCCAGAGCAGTTACTCTTCTCCAATGCAGAAGTCACCATCTACACACGCAATGGGACAAATACACCAGTGGCATTATTCTGGGGGTTAGATGAACCCATTTGGGAAGAAGGCGATGTATTAACCTTGATAGACTCAACCAATCAAGTGCAAGCAACCATCCGCTTACCAGAAGAAATTGACCTCGAATAATATCAATGATTAAGGCGACTGTTTATATCTTATAGCAGTCGCTTTCCTATTATTTTAAAATCCGCTCGACCAAGCCATTTAATTGATAGATACTGACAGGTTTAATCAAGATAAAATCTTGCTCGCCAATTTCACCTTCCATCGCGCTTGCCATCACCGAATTAGCCGTACAGATGACAACAGGCACATGAGCAAGATGTGGGAGTGAACGGACTTGTTTGTATAAATAATGCCCTGAAACACGGGGTAAATTCATATCAAGAATTATTAAATCTGGGTGTAAGTCGGGCAGCGATTCTAAAGCAACCTTACCATCAGTAATTATTTGTGTTTCAATATTTGACATCTCTAAGGCATTACTATAAATATCTGCAAGTTCTTCTTGGTCTTCAATAATCAGAGCACGATATTGTGACATCATATCCTCTGCTTCCAGTAAATAAACAAACTTATAATTGATTATACCGACAATATCAATAATTGGTGAGATTTGATTGATTTTAGCCAAAAATTGTTTCACAATTAAATAACTGACCTGAGGCAGGCACAAAACTAAGTTATGAGACCCTAATTTGTAAGGAATGACAATGAGACATTGGGAAAGTTTAGTTGATCGTTTGGTAAAAGAAGCAATTGGAGATGGTAATATTTCTCATCTTCCCGGAGCCGGAAAACCACTCAAACTGGACGACGATGATATGTATACCCCAGACCATATGCGACTCGCCTTTAAGATGATGCGAGATAATGATGTTGCGCCAGAATGGATGATGATGGGCAAAGTCCTTGAGGAACGCGAAGATAAGTTTCGCAAACAGATTAGTATTCGGACAGACCGCTATATCCGAGAACGAGCAAAAGTACGACGCAAAGGTCATTTACTAAAAGAAGAGCAAATTGAAAAGGATTGGCAACGATATGTTGAAGAATTTACAAAGAAAATCGAAAAGCACAATAAGGAAGTCTTATTATACAATTTAAAAGTGCCTGCAAGTATTCCTCACAAGCAAATTTTATCATCAGATAAACTTATTGCTTCAGCCCTATCAAATCAAGAAGGGGATAGTTAATCCCCATCAATTAGGCTTTTTCGGTTGAGTTTGTATCGTCGGTTTCTTTTGCCCCATCTTGTAAGCCTTTGCGGAAGTTTGCAACAGCAGACCCCATTTCGCCGCCAATACGAGATACACGCCCGACACCAAATAACAATAATACAATTACAAGAATAATAATTAACTCTGTTGGACCTAAGTTCATAATAATATCCCTAAACTATGTCTGTACAATAACAGGAATTATACCACCAAATCCTTAAATTTCGATAACTCTAAACCATGACTCGTCTGATATAGGTTTGTCATGTGTTATAATTTTTTTATCATCTCATAATTAGACGAGACAATGGGTTATGCAAGCTAATTATATCGAGTTCATCCGACAAATCCCACTTTTTGCAAAGCTTAATCAAGAAGAACTCTTATTGATAAGCCAAGCTGCTGAAGTTCGTAGCTATCGACAAAACGAGGTCATCTTTCAACAAGGGCAACCTGTTGAAGGCATGTTAACGATGATAGCAGGTCAAGCTGTTATGCTTCAGACCAACACGCAAGGTCAACAACAACCTGTTGCTACATTAATTACAGGGCAAACCATCAATCAAGAAGGTCTTTTTCAAGATGCCATCCAATCAACAACATTGATTGCCTCCCGTCCTGTACAAATAGTTAAGTTATCCCGCACAAAATTTATGACGCTTTTGGCACATCATCCTGAATTGAAAGTTGCATTTGGGATGTCCACCAAAGAAACTGCTCATCATGCTCACGATGTTCATTTTGCAGGGCAACGTGAAAACGAAGAAACATTACTTTATCTGCATCGCCATTGGTGGGCGTTTATTCGCTTAGCATGGTTGCCGATTCTCATTATGGTCTTGATGTGGTTCTTCGGTATTATCGTGGGGCAAGCATTTCTCTCTGGGTTACTATTTTTCGGGTCAATCCTCCTACCCGGTCTCACAGTGCTTTATCTATATGTCGAATGGCGAAACGATTTAGTCATTGTGACCGACCAGCGTGTTATTCGTATTCGGCGCACCATTATTACCTTCAGCAAAAAAGTGAGTGAGGTTGGTATAGAAAGTGTCCATGAGGTCAATTCGGAAGTCCCCTCTAATGACCCATTTGCGCGGCTATTTAATTACGGCACAATCGAAATCAAAACAGCAGGAAATGCAGGCAACTTAGAACTTGACTTGATTCCAAACCCCGACCAATTTCAGCAAATCATCATTGAAGATCGCCAACGTTACGAAAAACGTCAAGCCCAACAACATCATCATTCAGTCCGTGCCGAATTGGATAGTTGGTTAGCAGGCGATACACCTGACCGCATCAAACAGGGGCAAGGTGCAGAAGCAAGTGATGATCCATCTGCCCCACCCCGTAAAAAAGAAGGTAGTCGTGGCTACCTCAGCACGCGTATCGAAATGACTAATGGTGATGTCGTCTATCGAAAGCACCTTTTTGTTTGGTTACAGCAGACGATTATCCCTATCATTCTGATGGTTTTTTCTGTTGGTGAATTATTCTTGAGTGTATTTGTGGGGGGTGGCATTGGCTTAATCGGTCTACCTTTAGGCATCTTATTATTCTTGATTGGGGCATCAGCTTACTTTTGGGCAGATTGGGATTGGCGGAACGATTATTATGTTGTATCAGATTCAACAATCACCCTCATCCACCAGCGCCCCTTCTTTCTCCAAAGTTTGCGTGACCAAATCTTGATTGAACGTGTCGATAATGTGGAGTCAGAGTCCAGTGGATTATTTGCGTCGATTTTTAAATTTGGCGATGTACGAGTCTCATTAATTGGTGCAGATGAACCCAAGATGTTTCATACTGTGCCGAATCCGCAAGAGATACAACAAGATATTTCACGTCGTCTACAACGCCTCAAACGTGCTCAATCAGAAGCCGAAGCCCGCCAGCAACGCGAAGTTTTGGCAGAATATCTCAATGTTTATAATCAACGCCTAGTTGACCAAGGGCTAGTGGATGATAACCCAACTATAGACACAGCAACACAAACCCCAGCTTATAATTATTCTAGCGAAGGTCAGTTTGGGAATACCCCACCAGGGACAATAGTTAACCCAGAAGCCAATTCTGTTCTAGGGCGATCATCTAATCCTAATGTGCAAATTCGTGCGGTTAATAATCGAGATCGCAACCGTCCACCAGGGATACCGCGCAAGCAAAATTCAGGAACACCACCGCGTCCATCTATGTCACCGGGAGTACCCTATAATCCAGATAATCAAGCAAGGAATCGTCCAACTCGTTTCCGACCCAAACCGCCTGAAGACCTTTAGAAGTCAAGGCGCATATGCCATAAATCACGCTTTATGGTGAACTGATAAGCGATCAGCAAGTCGTTAATGGGAACATCGTCTCGCGGGTGTTCAAATGCCATTGTAGACCGTGAAAAACGGCGAAGCGTATTATTCAATAGAGCTTGAGCATAAGGCTGATGATTCATATCAGATGGGTTCAACAAACGCATTCTTAGGCTTGTTGAACTCATCACACTTTCAACCCAAAGTGATGCGAGGATGTTTTGGGTTTGAGTATCACGAATAATGAGTTTTTCGACACTGTTTAACGAAAAGAAATCAACCAACCGCTTCCACCATGGTATATAAAAGTAGGATTTATGTAAGGGCATCAACCAACCTAGCCCACCTTTATGATTGGGGCGAACCTGTTGTGCTAACTGAAATTCAGACTTCCACTCCCCAGACCGCAATCGGGTAATATGGTAATCATGTTGCATTGGCAAAGGAGCTTTTACAAAACTACTGCGTCGCCAAGTACGCCAAGCACGTTCATATACAAATCCCAAACGTTCATATAATCGTTGCGCCCCGACATTGTCATAATTTACTTGCAAAACCGCCTGAGTTCCACGACGGCTCCGTATCATATCCAAGCTAGCTTCCATTAATTGATAAGCAATTCCCCGACGCTGATAATCAGGATGGACTGCTACATTTGCGATAATCCAACCTGACCCCAAATTTTTTGGATAACCCGCAGGATAAATTGACACATTACCCACCAATTTACCATCTGCAATATAAACATATCCGAGGCTAATCCCCAAGGCGAGGTCATTTAAGCGCGAGATAAGATTCAATCCATAGCCCATATGGCTCAGATAACGCATTTCACGAATCGCCGCACGACCACCATCATCCATCGATTCTGCAAACACCAACTCAATCAAATCGGCTAAGGGACGCAAATCCGTGCGTAAATTGACTGGGCGTAAACCATCAACTTGACTAGATTCTGATACGCGAGGGCTTGTGCCTATATGTGTCACATTGGGATTCCTTGATTATTGATAGAAATAAGCCTAACGCTAGCTTTACAGCTTGTCAAGCAAGGAATTATGACAAATACCCGTAAGCCTAAATTGAGAAGATATTGTTAATATCATTAAATTTAGCCATCATTCATGAAGCGACAATTGTTTTTTGTGGTAAACTAATGGAGATTATCGAGTACAATAGTACTATTATCATATATCATTCTGTTCGTCATTATTTATTGGGGGTCATCATGTTATGGCAACTAATTACAGGGTGGTTGAGTTATACCAAGTTATACACTAGTGGCATAATTAGTGATGGTGAGTCAGGGCAAGGTCTTGTCGAATATGCGCTAATCCTCATCCTCGTTTCTGTTGTTATGGTTATTTTGCTAGTTGTCCTTGGTCCGGGTATTCAGAATATATATAGCAATATTGTTGACCAAATCAACAATGTACAGTCATAACATATATCTGAATCTCTAATATCACCATCCAAATAAGCCCGGTCATGCCGGGTTTCTTTTTTTTCTAAGGCAATTCCAAATAAACTTACCTTGTGCTTTACTCCATTTTCGATTAGAACAGTAAACGCTTTTGAAACATGATATGAATTCCAGCACATAACTGGATTTAAGGAGAGTTATTATGTCCTATCGACCGATCGGCGGACGACGTAATCGAAGTGCCGCTTGGCAATGGGGATTACTAGGTTTTATCCCTGGCTTGTTCTGTGGATTAATTATTATGGTTGGTGTGGTCTTGCAAGGATCATTGCTAGAATTCATCATTCCAACATCTACCCCACAGGTCATTACGGAGGTCGTGAATATTGTCCTATCTCCCACAGTTGATGCCAGTGTTCCCTCACCAACGCCACTGACAGAGTTTATTGTTATCACAGCAACTCCTGATGAATCACTTGCAGGTAGCGCACAGACCCTCGCACAGCCAACACAAGATATAAGTGTTGCTTCAACTGACATTGTCGCACAAGCCACAACGATTGATTCTGTTGCTGTAGAGCCTACAACCATGCCAACAACAGCCCCCTCATTAACACCTGCACCCACCAATGCACCTGTTAATGAAGTGCCTGAGATTCTGCAATCTATTCGGAGCTTAACCGTATCGATTCCCGGTGGCACATTCACAATGGGAACATCACCAAGCGAAGTTGTCCAAGCAGTAGAAGAATGTACAACACGAGATGCAGGTGCATGTCTAGCTGCTTATGGTGAAGATTCCTATCCCGCACATCCTGTTACACTAAATCCATATGTCATGGAAACCACAGAAGTCACCTTCAGCCAATATGTAACCTTCCTCAATTCTAGAGGAGCAAATAGCCACCTTAACGGTTGTTCAGGTTTCCCTTGCATCGAGACCCGTAACGAAAACCCAGATGCTGTCATTACCTTTGATAGTGCCAACTACAGTATTGTAGAAACACTCGCAGAACATCCTGTATATGCTGTCACATGGTATGGGGCTCGTGAATATTGTGAAGCAATTGGTCGTCGCCTACCTACAGAAGCCGAATGGGAACGGGCTGCACGAGGAGATGATGGACGGATTTATCCTTGGGGCAATAGCTGGGATAATGCCTTTGCAAAAACCAATCGTCCCGCAGACGCCGCGCCGGGATCATTCCCTGTTGCAAGCTATCCATCAGGAACAAGCCCCTATGGTGTACTTGACCTTGCTGGGAATGTCGCTGAATGGGTCAGTGATTGGTATGGAGAACAATACTACGCACAACAAGCACAAGGTAATGCAACCAATCCAACAGGACCTGTCACAGGCTTACAAAAAGTATTACGCGGGGGATCATGGAATAGTGTTCCATTCTTCGCCAGAACAGTACATCGTCAATCATGGGATCCTGCCGATAGCCAACGCTGGATAGGTTTCCGTTGTGCCGATGTGCCACAAGATACTGCGGCAGTCGGTATAACAGGAACAGACCCACAAGCATTAGGTGCTAATGTACCGAATACACCACCAGAAAGTACACCTGTACCCAACGCACAACCAACACAACCACCACCGCCAGAATCAAACCAGTCTGGTGAAGAAACTGAATCAACATCAGCAGGTTAAGCAACAAGTGAATTGGGGGGATTTCATCTCCCCTGTCCACGCTTCGATATAGCAGAATTTTTCAAATCAATAGAAAATAAAAACTAGCGTTTACGAGACGATGGAAACATCACACTAAACAGCTTAAATAGTTGAGCATCTTCTTGACTAAATTGTGACTCCGATATTTCCCGAAATTCATCAACTAAAGCAGTGTAACGATCAAGAAACTCTTTGGCTTGGTCGGGATGCAAAACCAGATTTGTACTCCGCAAGTTAAGCGTGGATGGATTTAACTCATCCCCACCATCACTATCCTCAGAAGTATCAATCACACCTTTTGCAGAGCTTTCGCGCAAATTCGCAATCGCATCCTGCCACAGAGATGATACGGTTATTTCTAAGCCACTCACTTCGGTACTATCGGGCGAAGGGGATAACAATTGGCGTTTGACATGAATCTTGTGAGCCGCTGCCTGATAGTGTTTCTCGATAATGCCTGACACAATCTGGGTATCGACCAAGACAATTAAGCCATGTTTTTCAAGTTGGGTGATGTGATAGTAGAGTTTTGTTGGCGGAATATCTAATTCGTTAGCCACTTGCTTCACCGTACATGGCTCACGCATCAAATCAAGCATACGAATGCGAAGCGGGTCAGCCAATACTTTTAGAGTATCAAGATTATCAACAACAAATTCATCGGCTGGCGTAAAATCAATTTTAGGTTCAGGTTGAACAGACATCAAAACGTCCTATAACATTCAGTCTCTTAAGATAATCAATGTGCAATTATAGCAGAAGCAGATAACACGTCATGTATAATTTTAGTTGAATATAGCGGATTGTCATACTATTGCCTAGCTTATATCTGTCATAAAGCATTTGGAGCTAGACGATATATACATTACAATTAATCTATCAAATACAATAAGGGGAGTGTCAGATGGACGGTGAATATGTACTTGTCATTGGTTCAGCTATGCTTAACATAAGTGCTAGAGCAGACAATCACTTAACTTCAGGGATACACCAATTCGGACATATACAACAACATGTCGATGGAGTTGCCCGCAACATCGCAGAAAATCTTGCACGCCTTGAAATTGATACAATCTTACTCTCTGCTATTGCGGATGATGATATTGGAGAGCATATCATGACACAATCGGTTGAGGCAGGGGTCGATTGTAGCCATACATTGCGTGTCAGTGGGGCAAAAACAGCAACAACTTTATCTGTATATGATAATGATGGTAGTTTGAGCACCATGCTCGATGATTACAGCATTATGGAATTCCTAGATTCAGATTATTTATTAGACCATGAATCTATATTTCGGGATGCCTCGCTCATTGTAATTGACGCAACCTTAACCGATGAAGCACTCGACACCTTATTTGAACTGGCAATACGATATGATATAAGAGTCTGTGCCGATCCGACATCTCCCCTACTCGCAGGGAAACTATGTAAGTATATTCCCAATCTATATCTAATTGTTCCAAATGCCAGCGAGACTGTTTCGTTATGCGCTTTGGATGAACCAGCAACAGACCGCGACTCCGCAATCAAAACAGCGCGAACACTCGTTTCTATGGGCGCAAGAATTGCTGTTGTAACCTTAGGTGAAAATGGACTCGCCTATGCAGATAACAGCGGAAGTGGCTATATCCGCGCAATCCACACAGAGGTTATCAATACATCAGGGGCTGGGGATGCACTATCAGGGGCTATTATTTTTGGTATATTAAATGATGTACCTGTTGATGAAGCGATGCGCTTAGGTGTCACCGCTGCCTCACTCACCCTAGCCAGTGAAGAAACTGTCCTGCCAAAACTAAGCCAAGAGTTACTTTATGATGAATTATCAGTTTAAGAAATTAGCATTCGTCATAAGCCTATGCTTACTTGCACTTTCAGGGGTTGGTGTCGCACAAGATGACTCAACTCCTGAATTATTAGAGAAAGCCAGCGCTTATGTTCAGCAATCGCAATACGAAAAAGCGATAGAAATCTATAGCTTTTATTTGAGCTTTCAACCCAATCATGTCGATGCACGCTCTCAACGCGCCGTAGCATTTGCATCAATTGGCAATTTTGAAAACGCATTTGAAGATATAGACAGAGCTTTTGAATCAGCGGGGTTTTCTGCAATTGAGCAAGCTATTGCCCACAATAATCGCGCTCAAATTAATTTTTTAAGCAATGAACCAGAGTCAGCATTAGACGATTTTAGCCGAGCAATCGAACTAAACCCCAATTATGCAGATTATTGGCTAAATCGCGGTATTTTAAATCAATATATGGGGAATTGGGATAATGCTTTAGCCGACTATAAAGCCTATCTCAGCTTAAACCCAAATAATAGTGAAGCCTATCTCAATATGGCACAAGTCTATCTCACCTTAGGTGATGTCACAAATACGCTGTCATCACTTGATTCTGCGATTGAGATTACACCTGAGGATGCGGAACTCTATATTTTCCGAGGCAGTATCCATCTACAAGCCGAACAATTTGCTGATGCCGCTCAAGATTATGCCGATTGGCTACGTTTGATTAATACAGTTGAATATGATGCTGAAGCGCTAACCAACGAAACAAACCAATATAACGCAGAAATGACCTATGGCGCGTTACATCGCATTCCATTTGAAGCCAATAGTGGTGACAGATTTGGACTGTCCGCAAATAGTCGATTTGTGGATAGCCTCGTTGTTTTGCTTGATCCAGAGGGTAATCCCATTATGGCAAATGACGATGGTGGACAAGGTTTAAATTCTTTCATTCTGGACTTTACACTCCCACAAGATGGAACATATACATTGCTTGTTGGTCATGCACGAGGCGGATGGGAGGGCGACATCGAGGTGACAATACAGATTGTCCCTGCGGAAGGTATCTAAAGGACAACAGGGTAGCGGTCTAATACCCATCGTAATAAGGTGAAGTGACCCACCAATCCAGCATAATCACCATAGACTTCAAGTGTTTCGGTTGTTTGTTGTACGCTTTTCTTGCCTTCATCATTGTGAAAATAATGCAATACTGCAGCTTGTAAGGCGACATCATTATGACTAATATGCGGAAAATGTCCCATAGCTCGCCCAATTACATTATTTGCCGTCCAATGCCCCACCCCTTTAATCTTCATGAGTGACTTGTAAGCTTCGGCTGTTTCCATATAACGGATGGACTCCAAATCAAGCTCGCTATCTATAATAGCTTGAGCAATCTGTATCATGCCGTCAATACGACGATGTGTGATTTTCAGAGGTTTGAGTTGTTCCAGTGTTGCTGATGCAATTTGTTGTGGTGAGGGAAAATCATAAACCACAATATCATCATGGTGATGTTTGGTATCCAAAATTTCCATCATGGTGCGTTGTGAACGTAAAGCATTTTTCCAAGTGATATGTTGTTCAATGATGAGTGTAATTAAAGCTTCAAACACAGTCTCCGTACAATATATGGGTAAACCATGTAGGGGTTCAATGATTGACCATAAATCATTATCCGATTTCGCAAAGGTATAAAAATCTGTGAGGTCACGCTGTAAGCCCAATATATGTAGTGTGTTATTCTGATGTTGGTCAAGGTCACTAGAAGACGAAGTTTCTGCAACAATATCTTGACCATCCAAGCGATAAGAAGTCATCTGCCCATTTGTTACACGCCAAAGTTTATTATCTCCTATAACTTGTCTAGCAGGAGAATCATAGCGAGCAGTAATTGCCAGTAACAACTGAAAATTATAGGGGAATTGAGGTTGTTTTAGACGGTACTCAGGCATTAACAGGTGATGAATCAATAATTGATTTCAGCAATATTTGTAACCCTGTGTCAAAATCTTCTACAAAACTAATTGGAGGTATCATGATTTTTTGGGTATCAAACTGGCAAGGCTCATAAAGTATGGGAATAACAATTTTGCCTGATTCCATAAACAAAGTAAGCTCATGTTGAGATTGTTCATCTTTTATGGCATGAGGAGATAATATATACAGCATAACCCCAGAGCGTTTTATAGATGTCGCAATCGCATATTCCCAATCCTCATCAGGCTCAACATCAATCTGGTCAAGCCATACATTCACATCGGCTTGGCGCAATGACGTAGCAAGCTCAAGAGCAAATAACTCATCTGCACGGCTATAGCTAATATATATGCCATCTTGTACAGCCTCCCGCAGATATACTTTGGCATAAGTCCGAATCAATGTATTACGAATACGTTGATTATCAGGAAATTCTTTTATCGCCTTATATAACATTAGCCGACGCTTGACAATATCAATGCTATTTATTGGGCTGAGGTTCATAACATCACCTTCAGTTAGTATTGGGTTAGTTTACTGTATACAATCAGTATACACGTAAATCTAAATGTTGCATTAATTATTGCAGAGTTGTAATGACAAAGGTGGACTCAAATATCGGATAGTCCACCTCTATTCGTTTTATCTTAAGGAGTTTCTTCAGTAGGCGTTGTATCAACAGGCTCAGGTTGCTTGTTCTTATCAGTTG
>CAYGTY010000116.1:0-19338 GCA_964352825.1 uncultured Anaerolineaceae bacterium | reverse complement strand
ACCCTCTTTATTATCGCCCCCAAATTTAATTGAATAAATCTTCCACAATACAGTGACCCATACATTTTCATTGATAAAGACCCGATGTTTAGCTTGTTAACACAGCAAGAGAAATATCAGTCATTGGCAGAGGGGTTCTGTTGCAAAGAATTTGTTACAGAACCCCGGTTAAGGTCACAATTCCAAGATTGATGAATTATCCCTCGCATATTTATGGGACACCTTAGGTCAGGACAAGTATTTGATCCGAATTATGGTCAACCACGACAAATTGCTGCTTGACATAGCGTGCGAAACAACATACCATATTGTATATGGTATACCATATATTAAGAAGTGCAAAAATTGGTTAATTATGCCCAGTAATGAACTATATAATTTTACGATTTCATCACAAAAATTAGATCGTGCTACACTAAGCACACAAGCAGCGGATTTACTCCGCAATGCAATCATTCGTGGTGAGATTCCTCCCGGTACTAAAATTGTTGAACGGCAAGTTGCTAAGATGCTTGATATTAGTCGTGCACCAGCGCGTGATGCCCTAATGACACTTGAAAAAGAAGGGTTGGTTGTTTCACGACCGGACGCTCGATATGTGATCGAATTAACCGAGCAAGATGTCAATGAAATGCACCAAGTTCGTCTTGTTCTTGAACTGTTAGCTATTGATTTAGCCGCTCAGAATACAAATCCTGAAAATCGGAAAGCTCAGATTGCGGCACTTAAGTTGATGGAAGATGCGACCAAAGCAAAAGATCGTGCTGCATTTTCTAAAGCTGATCTCGAAGGTCACGCAATCATCTGGAAACAATCCCAAAATCATAATCTTGAAAAAACGCTTCAGACAATGATTGGCCCGATTTTTATGTTTATGGCAACTGCCACTGAATATTATGATTGGGATGTCACGTTAGAGTTACATCAAGATATGGTCAGATGCATCAATGCGGGAGATCGTGAAGCCGCCAAGGAAAGCATGAAACGGCATATGGAAAACTCTCGTAAACGGGCTGTTGGAATTATTAATGCACGAGAATTGGAAAGAGGGGAAGAAGATTTTTGATTTTTTTGCTGTATTTGGTATACCATATTCCAACTTTATTGTATTTGGAGGTGATAAGACAATAAATTAGATAACTTAAATGCATACATACATTGTTAATTAAATTAAAGCTTATTGAGGAGTGTAAAGTGAGAATAAAGAACGTTATAAGATTGTTATTTGTACTGTTCATTTTACTTTTTACATTGTCCGCGGTTATCGGACAAGATATGATGTACAGTGAAGCCCCGATGCTCTCAGAAATGGTAGCTGCGAATGAGCTCCCCCCAGTCGAAGAACGTCTCCCAACCAATCCTAAAATTGTCCCGGTTATTGATGAAATCGGTACTTATGGTGGTACGTTGATGTTTGCGGATACAGGTGAACGCTTGGACGAAGGTCTGCGGATTCGTCACACGGGGTTATTTCGTTACAACTTTAGTGCGAGCGAATACCAAGCTGATCTAGCTGAAAGTTGGGAATGGTCGAATGAAAACCGTACGTTGACGATTACATTACGCGAAGGTCTCAAATGGTCAGATGGTGATGACTTCACAACTGAAGATATTCTCTGGCATTGGGAAGATGTTATGAACGATCCCGACGTGAGTCCAAACGGTCCCGGTGGATTTTGGAGCCCCGGTGGTGAAGTGGCAACATTAGAGATTATAGATGATCAGACATTCAGCTATACTTGGTCTATACCCTATCCGATTGCAATGGATAGTTTTGGTCGAACCCACTTCTCTGGCGATAATAGCCTCTATGGTCCCTCACATTATTTGAAACAATACCATGCCAAATACAATGATGATGTTGCGGCCTTGGTAGAAGCTGAAGGATTCGAGACCTGGGTTGATCTGCTGAATGCAAAACGCGCTCAAGGTTACCAATTGACCTCAATGCCTTTGGATCGACCTTACCTCGATAGTTGGATTCCAGTGGTGATCGAAAGTGATCATGTTGTGCTGGAGCGCAATCCTTACTTCCATCAAGTTGACGAAGAAGGTAATCAACTGCCATATATTGATCAGATCGATGTGACAAATACAGGCGATCAAGAAATTTATGCTCTGCGTTTGTCTGCCGGTGAACTCGACTTTGGTGCGCGTTGGACACGTCCTACAGATCTCCAACTTTATCGAGAAAATGAAGAATCAGGTGATTACACCTTGCACATTGCAAAATCACTTCGTCCCTCTGAATTTGCAGTCTTCTTGAATCAAGTTTATCCTGATCCAGAACTCCGCGAATTATTCCAAAATCTGGACTTTAGAGCAGCAATCTCAATGGCATTTGATCGTAATGAGATGAATGATATCCTCTTTTTTGGATTAGGCGAAGTTCATCCACCAACACCAATTAAGACGCTGCCATGGTTCAGGGATGAGTGGTACAACGAATTCCTCGAATATAATCCAGAAAAATCAAATGAATTGTTGGATGGTCTTGGTTTAGAAATGAACGAAAGCTCTGGTATTCGTCAACTGCCAAGTGGTGAAAGCCTGACTATCATCATTCATGGTCGCGACATTCATATGCCTGGTTGTGAACTAATGACCAGTGATTTGGCTGAAGTCGGTATTGAGCTTATCTGTCAGCAAGCCACTCCTGATCTGATTGCGCAATTGCTAGAAGACAACGAAATTATGGCACAAATCTGGCACATTGGTCGTGCAACGCTCTTCGGTCGTGGCACACCCGACGATTTTGCTGTTAATGATCCCGCACGCCATAAATGGGCGAATCAATGGGCACTTTGGATTTCTTCAGGTGGTACAGCTGGTACCGAACCCCCACAAGAAATTAAAGACCTTGATGCACTCTGGAATGAATTTAGTCAATATCCGAGTGATTCAGCAGAAGCCGCTGAAGTGGGTGCAGAGTACTTCTCATATTTTGCGGAACAATTACCAATTATCCCGACTATTGGTTTAGGTCCTCAACCTGTGATTTATTCTAACCGTCTGCGGAATGTTCCGACTGAAAATCTCTTCTGGGGTTCCGATAATAACTTCTACTCACCGTTCCATGTAGAACAATGGTACATCGTGGAAGATCAACAATAATCTACGTTTTGAGTAGGGGCAAGCACTATCTGTCCCTACCTTTCAATTATCGTTTTGTGATTTTAATGTAACCTATATTTTTTACTTAGAGTTTTGAGACATCCAAATGAGCTTTAGTCGATATTTGTTCCAGCGGATAATTTATGCCTTTGTCATTTTGTTTGCCATCAGCTTTTTGATCTTTATGATCATTCAGTTGCCACGTGGGGACGCTGTAGATCGAATTGTCAGTGCGCGGCAAGCTGAAGGTGATATTGTGACAGAGGAAGAAGAAGAAGCTCTACGGGCACAGTATGGTCTCGATCAACCGATTCATGTGCGTTATGTAGAATGGGTTATCGGGTTTTCTCAAGGTGACATGGGACGTTCATTAATGAATATTCCAGTGATCAATCTGATCAATGAACGTATCGGCGCGACAATTTTATTATCGGTTTTGTCGCTGATTATAACCTACGTCGTTGCTGTTCCAATTGGTATTTATAGTGCCGTCAATCAGTATAGTCTGGGCGATTATTTCTGGACATTCATGGGATTTATCGGTCTGGCACTGCCCAATTTCTTACTGGCTCTAATTCTATTATTTATCTTCCATAAGTTTTTTGGCTTAAGTATTGGTGGGCTTTTCTCGCCCGGCATGGCAGAACAAGCATGGAGTCTGGCAAAGGTTATTGATTTAATCAATCATCTTTGGATACCGATTATCGTGATTGTCACGGCACAAACCGCAGGAACCATCCGCACCATGCGTGCGACTTTACTTGATGAATTGGGCAAGCAATACGTCATCACGGCGCGTGCTAAAGGGGTGCCGTATCGTCAATTGTTATTCAAATATCCAGTTCGCCTGGCACTCAATCCGATTGTGAACTCAATCGGTTATATTTTACCTCGATTGATTTCCGGGCAAACGATTGTTGCAATTGTCTTGAATCTGCCGACGTTGGGACCGCTGTTGTTTCGCTCGCTTTTGTCAGAAGATGTCGAGTTAGCAGCGAGTATCCTCATGATACAGAGTATTCTTGCAGTGATAGGTGTGATTTTGGGTGATATCGCGTTGACAGCTTATGATCCGCGTATCCGTATGGAAAAGGGGGCGAAATAATGTCCCAACCCCTCGATGCAAGTCAGGCGCAATCGATAGAAAATATCAATGAAGCAGAAGAAAAATTCTATATTGCATCACAACGACAACTCGTCTGGCGACGCTTTAAACGACATCGCTTAGCTTTGTTTTCGGCTATTTTCCTCATCTTGATGTATTTGGTCGCATTTACCTATGAATTCTGGTCTCCTTATAAACCGATCACTCAACATCAAGGGTTTGTGAATACCCCGCCAACAACGATTCACATGTTTGATAGTGAAGGCAACTTCCGTGGACCCTTTGTGTATGGGCTTGATTCTGAAATCAATCTGGATACCTTCGAGCGTATATATACCGAGAATCTGGATGATATTCATCCTATCCGCTTTTTTACTCGTGGTGAATCTTACCGTTTCTGGGGTGCCATTGAACTAGATTGGCATTTCTTTGATGCCGGTGAAGGCAAGATATTTTTGCTGGGGTCGGATGATCTCGGACGTGATCTATTTTCGCGAATTTTAGCCGCTAGTCGGATCAGTCTGACGATTGGTTTAGTAGGCGTCTTTCTAAGTTTTTTCATCGGTATCACGCTGGGTGGTATTTCTGGGTTTTATGGTGGAGCGATTGATGTCATCATCATGCGTTTTACCGAAGTCTTGAGTGCGATCCCTCAAATTCCGCTATGGATTGCATTGGCGGCGATCGTCCCAATTGATTGGCCTGTCGCACAAACTTACTTTGCTATTACACTCATCCTCTCAACAATGACGTGGACAGGATTAGCTCGTGCGGTGCGCGCAAAGTTGCTGGAAATGCGTGAACATGATTATGTGATGGCGGCAAAAATTGCAGGTGCAAGTGATCTCAGAATCATTTTCGATCATTTACTACCAGGCTATATCAGTTTTTTGATTGTGCATCTTACGATTGCGATACCAAGTATGATTCTTGGCGAAACTGCCTTGAGTTTCTTGGGACTCGGTATGCGTCCACCGGCAGTAAGTTGGGGGACATTGCTGGAAGGTTCTCAGAACATATCCAATGTAGCGTTGCGACCGTGGATGCTGACACCTGCAATATTTGTTATCGCTACGGTCTTATTGTTCAACTTTGTCGGCGATGGCTTACGCGATGCCGCTGATCCATATAAGGAACTGTAATCATGGCAGAACCTCTCTTAGAAGTCAGAGATTTACATACCTTCTTTGAACTTGAAGAAGGCACACTGAAAGCGGTCGATGGTATATCGTTTACAATACACAAAAACCGCACCTTGGGTATCGTTGGAGAATCAGGTTGCGGGAAGAGCGTCACCGCACAATCCATCATGCGAATTACACCTACTCGAAATAGCACGATTACCGGACAGATTTTACTTCATACGGACAAAGAAAATGTTGATCTGGCAAAACTTGACCCAGATGGCGAGACCATGCGTAATATTCGGGGACGGGAAATTGCAATGGTTTTTCAAGAACCGATGACAGCGTTTTCACCTGTTCATACCATTGGCAATCAAATCATGGAAGCAATGTTCGTTCATGGTGAAAAGGACAAAAAGTATGCCCGTCAACGTGCGATTGAGTCATTGGAAGAGGTTGGCATTTCAGCACCCGAAAGGCGTATTGATGAATATTCATTTCAGCTATCGGGTGGGATGCGACAACGCAGTATGATTGCAATGGCGATGATCCTCAAACCGCGCTTATTGATCGCCGACGAACCAACGACTGCACTTGATGTGACAATACAGGCACAAATTTTACGCTTGATGAAGCGTCTTCAAACCGAGATGGAAATGGGCATCATGTTTATAACACATGATCTGGGGGTGATTGCTAATATGGCGGATGATGTTGCCGTCATGTATTTGGGCAAGATCGTTGAGTATGGTAGTTTGCGCCAGATTTTTAAAGACCCCAAGCATCCTTATACACGTGGACTAATGAGGTCTATTCCCAAATTTGGCGAAACTGAAGGTAAAAAACTAGCCACAATTGCTGGAACAGTGCCAATTCCGATTGATCCGCCTGATGCGTGTCCATTTATGGATCGATGTGAAGAATTTATTGTTGGAAGATGTGACGTTCAGATGCCACCTGCTATCGAAGTTGAACCAGGGCACACAGTCAATTGTGTGCTTTATGAATAATGAAAGGCTTTATCTCTAGATGAATCTTCTTTATTTGGAACATGAATGGCGACGTACTCGTCCTGATTTAATGGTATATCTACCTGAATCATATGAAGGTGGCGATGCGGCCAATCAACACTTTAATGTCATCCAAACGCCGTCGAGTACATTGCTAGGTTTTTGGACGACATCGACCTATGAGAATGCTGACAATCAGCGGGTGGTTGTTAGTCGCTCTACCGACTTAGGCAAAACATGGACACCGCCGCAAATCATCGATGGACCTAAACCTAAAGACCCGCCGCGAACGGGATTAGCAAGCTGGGAGTTTCCGATTGTCGCGCCAGGAATATTGCCTGATGGTGGTGATCGTGTCTATTGTTTCTACAACAAGAATGTTGGCGTTGATGATGCACGTCCAGATACAACAGGTGTGTTACGCTGTCGATATTCGGATGACGATGGTGTTAGTTGGAGTGAGGAAACGTTTGATTATCCGATTGCTCGTAATGCCATCAGTCACCCCGATCCGAAAATCCCTGCGAATTGGATCGTTTATCAAAATATTTTTGTGTCACAGGAAAATCATGTCATTGCTCCCTTTACTCGTTGGGCAAGCGATACAGTTGATCCGGCAAAGAAATTGGGATTGAACTTGCTTGAACATGAGTCGGAAATCTGCTTCTTGCGCTTTGAGAATATTCTCACCGAGCCTGATCCCGAGAAACTGATTGTCACAACCTATCCCAAAACTCCGCGCGGTCTACAGGTCGAAAGCCCTTATCGTCCAGGGGTGAGTGTGGCACAAGAACCCACTGTGCAAAGTCTTTCGGATGGGCGGTTAATTTGTGTGTTTCGGACCTTGCGTGGAATTAATTATTTTGCGTTATCAGGGGATGATGGGCGCACATGGGATTCTCCGAGACCGCTACGTTACGAACCCGGTGGTAATCTGATCTTAAATCCAATTTCGCCAAGTCCATTATATCGCTTGAAGGATGGTCGATATCTCTTGCTCTTTTACAACAATGATGGAACTGCAAATGGCGGAAAATCTCCAGTGGATTCTAAACATAATCGCTATCCCGTTTGGCTGACAATTGGACGCGAAATTCATGGTGAGAAGGAACATCCCTTGCGTTTTGGTATTCCGAAAATATTGGCCAGTTCAGATGGTGTGATGTTGCCTCATACAGCGGGAACACAAGTCGCAACATATCCGAGTTTTGTCGATACGGGTGAGCAGCGTATTTTATTCTATCCAGATCGAAAACATTATTTGCTCGGGAAATACCTAACTGATGAGTGGTTGAAAGATTGCGATCCTGACCATAATCCAATTCATCAACGCCCACCTATTGATATTGATCAGGTGAAAAATCATCATGACTAACGAACATACGCCAGATGTATTGATGGAGATACGGAATCTCTCCAAATATTTCCCTATAGAACAAGGTTTTATGCGCCGTGTTGTTGGGCATGTCAAAGCTGTTGATCAAGTCAATTTGATATTGCCTCGTGGAAAAACTGTTGGATTGGTTGGCGAATCAGGGTCAGGTAAAACTACTTTTGGTCGCTGCATATTGAAGGCAATTGAGCCAACAGGCGGTGAAATTATCTTTCATCAAGATAACAAAACGGTTGACCTCGCCAAGTTAAGTCGCAAAGAGATGAGAGAATATCGGAAACACATGCAAATGATATTGCAAGACCCCTATTCGAGCCTTGATCCACGTAAGACGGTCTTCGATATTGTTAGCGAACCTCTCCGCATTAACAAAATTATAAAAGGTAAAGACTTAGAAGAGCGTGTTCGATGGACGCTTGATCTGGTTGGTCTGGGAATGAAGTATATGAAACGTTATCCGCATGCCTTTAGTGGCGGTCAACGTCAGAGGATCGGGATAGCACGCGCATTAAGTATCAATCCTGAATTGATCGTTTGCGATGAAGCGGTATCGGCGCTAGATGTATCGGTTCAGGCGCAGATACTGAATCTGCTGAAAGACTTGCAGCAGGAACTCAATCTCACTTATCTATTTATAGCTCATGACTTGAGCGTGGTGGAACATATTTCAGATGAAGTGGCTGTGATGTATGTGGGTAAGATCGTTGAACAAGCAGAGACCCAAAAGCTGTTTACCAAGCCAAGGCACCCTTATACCGAAGCACTCTTATCTGCCATCCCACGACCCGATCCTGATCGCCTATTACCAGAAGATGACATATTGGAAGGTGAACTACCTGATCCAGCTGATCCGCCTAAAGGCTGTTATTTTCACCCACGTTGTCATTATGCCCAACAAATATGCCGTGAAGAAGAACCACCATTGGTTGATATTGGAGATGGACACAAATCAGCTTGTCACTTTGCTAAAGAATTAGATTTACAAGGACTAGAATAATAGGAGCTAATATGACTGACAATCGACTAGTTAATCAAGGTTTGGAAATACCCACAGAACGATACAGTGATCAACCCTACGTCCTCAAAGCAGATGATGGGGCATGGTTATGTGTGATGACCACAGGTGCAGGACATGAAGGACAAACTGGACAACATGTGGTTACAACTCGGAGCACCGATAAAGGGCAAACATGGGAAAAACTAGTGGATGTCGAACCGTCAGATGGGGTCGAAGCCTCTTATGCGGTGTTGCTCAAAGTGCCAACCGGTCGTTTCTATTGTTTTTATGATCATAATACGGATAACCGTCGTTGGGTAATCGCTGATGATCCACCTTATAAAGATGGCAAATGTTTTCGAGTCGATTCTCAAGGGTATTTTGTTTTCAAATATAGCGACGATCATGGTCAAACATGGTCTGAACAGCGTTATAATGTCCCTATACGCGAAATGGAAATTGACCGCGAGAATGCCTATGATGGTGAGGTACAATTCTTCTGGAATGTGGGCAAACCTTTTATTCATGACGGTGCAGCATACGTTTCACTCCATAAAGTAGGTGGTTTCGGACATGGGTTCTTCACAAGCTCCGAAGGCGTTTTGCTCAAAAGTGAAAATATAATGACTGAATCTGATCCTTCAAAAATCGAATGGATCACCTTACCCGATGGCGATTATGGCTTACAAACACCTCCAGATGGTGGACCTATTGCCGAAGAACAAAGCTATTCTGTTTTGAGTGATGGATCATTTTATTGTGTTTATCGCAGTATCGATGGTCATCCCGTATTTGCTTATAGCCGTGATAAGGGGCATACATGGACAGAACCTGAGTACAAAAAGTATGCTGATGGACGGCTCATGAAACATCCTCGTGCGGCGAACTTCGCATGGAAATGTGAAAATGGCAAGTTTCTCTATTGGTATCACAACCATGGTGGTAACTGGTATGAAGATCGTAATCCGGTTTGGCTCTGTGGTGGGATCGAAGTGGATTCTCCCGATGGACGAGTTCTTCAATGGTCACAACCTGAAATTGTCCTCTATGATGATGACACCTATATCCGAATGAGTTATCCTGACCTAATTGAAGAAGATGGCGACTATTATCTCTTTGAAACACAAAAAGACAAAGCACGTGTCCATCTTATTGATCCAGAGTTGCTCGACGACATGTGGGCACAATTCGATGATTCACATCTTATCATCCGTGACGGTTGTATTCTCGAAATTAGTGATGGTTCGGGTCGTGTGGAAATGCCTGCTTTGCCCGCATTTAATGAACGTGATCATCAAAAAGCAGATCATGGTGCCAAGGATTTACGCAACGGCTTCACAATCGAAGCATGGTTACAATTGGATAATCTAGATGCAGGACAGGTCTTGTTAAATACACGGGCTGAAAATGGTCAAGGATGGTGTCTGCAAACGACTTCCGATGGCACAATAGAGATTGTCTTGAATGATGGGCGAACTGAAAGCCACTGGGATTGCGATCCTGATATGCTCACAGCGGGGCAATTGCATCATGTGGCAGTAATTGTGGACGGTGGACCTAAGATTATCACATTCATTATTGATGGGATGCTCTGTGATGGTGGATCATATCGTCAGTTTGGATGGGGACGGTTTAATCCACATCTACGCCATGTTAATAACACCACAAAAAATCGAGTGATTGCACCGGGTAGTAGTGATGAGGAAGAGAAGAGCCCAAATACAAATATAGATGATGCTCAAATTGTACAGATTGCTTCGGCGATCAAACACTTGCGGATTTATGATCGGTATTTGCGAATATCCGAGTTGATCAGCAACTATAAATCAGGGCACTAAACATGGAACGTCGCCCGAATATCCTGCTTATCATGACTGACCAACATAGCCCCCATATTTCGGGGTTTGCTGGGAATAAATACATCGACACGGGAGCAATTGATCGCCTCGCTGATCGGAGTACAGTTTTCGATGCCGCATACTGTCAATCACCCTTATGTGTGCCAAGTCGAATGTCTTTGTGGTCAGGGAAATATCCACACAACATTGATGCTTGGGACAATAATTCAGCTCTGCCAGCTGGTACCATCACTCTTCCCAGCTGGCTAGCACAGTATGGCTATACTACCGCATCAGTCGGCAAGATGCATTTTCGAGGTCAGGAGCAGATGCATGGCTTTCAATATCGTCCATATGGTGATCTTGTCGAGAGTCATATTCTGTGTCACCAGCCTGACCCTCCAGAAACAGCTGATGGACGAGCACAGAACCATGCAATTGGTCGATTTCCATTTGCAGGCAATACGTCGATTCCAGAATCACTCCATGCCGACACGATGGTAACGATTGAAGGGTTGTCGTGGTTATTAGATTTTGCATCAACTGACCCAGATAAACCGTGGTTTTTCTGTGCATCGTATTATCGTCCACACTTCCCGCTGACTGCACCCACCCGATACATTAAAAAATATCTGGATAAAGACTTGCCTCGTTCTCCGTTGCCTGAAGGTTATCCCAACAATCTTCATCCGCACGATCGTTATATTGTGGATGATTTTGACTTAACACGTTTTTCCGATGAAGAACATCGCCTTGCATTAGTCTCATATTATGCCGCACTGGATTATGTTGATGATCGCATTGGCGAGTTGCTGGACAGACTTCAAGAATCGGGCTGTTTAGAAAACACCTACATTATCTATATGTCTGACCATGGTGAACTTGCGAGTGAACATGGCTTGTGGTGGAAGCGCAGTTATTATGAGGCATCAGCGGGTGTGCCACTTCTCATCAGTGGACCTGATATTCGTTCCGAACAGCGCGTTGATACCCCCGTCGAGTTGGTTGACCTATTCCCGACTATTTGTGATTTTGCAGGTATTGATGCGCCCGAAGATATTGATGGGGAAAGCCTCAAATCCTTATTAACAGGGAATTTAAATGAGCGAGTAAAACATGTCGCACATTCGGAGTTACTTGGGGGTCACCCGAAGACGCGATTTCGCATGATACGCGATAAGCAATGGAAATATGTCGATTTTCCATCTGCTTCCCCGCGCCTGTTTGATCTCATTGCTGACCCAGATGAAGCTCACGATTTGATCGATTCGCCCCCTGATCTGATATCGGTTAACGTGTTACAAAAAATGTTGGATCAAGGTGGAACCTGGGACGATCTTGAAAAACAGTATGTTATGTTTAAGGAGAACCCACCTGAATATAAATTGATTGGTAAGTCATCAAATCAGTTCTACTTGGATAATAGCCGGATTATTGAAGCCGATGATCATTTGTACGATGACAGTTCATTGGTTCATCCAACTGGGGGTGTTTAACTATGCTGATTCGAACAGTTGCGACGGAGGATAATCGATGACCTCCCAACGACCCAATCTACTGTTCCTTTTATCTGATGAGCATCGCCGCGATTGCATGGGATTCGTCAAAGGGGATGCGGTGCATACACCACACTTTGATGATTTTGCGAATCAGTCGGCAGTTTTTAATAACGCAATTGTTGAAGTTCCGGTGTGTTCACCCTCGCGCGCTACTTTAATTACGGGTCGATATGCGATGAATCATGGTCAACATCGTTTGGGACAATCGATGCTTAAAGGTGCAGAACAAAATAACCTATTTGAGATTCTAAACAACTCAGGCTATGACATCGGCTATATTGGCAAGTGGCACATTACAACACACCCACATGAACTCTGGAAAAGAGAGAAACTCAAACAAGACCCAGATTTTTTCACTCGTAAACATCAGAGAGCATATGGCATCGAATACACAATGAACAAATATGTCCCACCTGAGGGACAACCGCCCGTTGATTACTGGATTAGTGGCAACAATGGTAGTAATCTCTGGCAACAGGTCTTATTTCAAGACGATCCTGAGAATCCTGAAATCTCTCATGAATGGGAAGTCGAAAGTCATACGCGCAAAGCGATTGAATATCTGACGCAACATCGAGACTCTGAACAACCCTTTGCCTGTTTTGTATCAATCAACGTTCCCCATCCGGGACTTGAACATGATCGTGAAGGTAAGGTTGTACGTCCAAACGTCAATGTCGCGCCTGAGAAATGGGAGGCTCCATATCGCCATCTTACAACAACCGGACGACCCAATTTCATTGGTGACGATGAGACATTTGTTGATGGATATTACGGTGCGGTCAGTTCAGTTGATGATTGCTTTGGTCAGTTGATTCAAACTCTGAAAGACATCGGTGAATACGAAAATACG
Organism: uncultured Anaerolineaceae bacterium; assembly: GCA_964352825.1. Lineage (GTDB taxonomy): Bacteria > Chloroflexota > Anaerolineae > Aggregatilineales > Phototrophicaceae > UBA6055. The sequence continues at coordinate 6,345 of CAYGTY010000116.1, read as the reverse complement.
ATCATAGTTTATACATCCGACCACGGTGATTTGGTGGGTTCTCATGGGCATCATGCCAAATCGGTATGGTATGAAGAATCTATCGGCGTGCCTTTGATGATTGGTTGGGAAGGTGTAATTGAACAGTCATCTCAAGACATCTTATTTTCAAACGTGCATCTCATGACCACTTTGCTGGGGTTACTCAACTTATCGATCCCAGAAAATATCGATGGCAAAGATTTTTCTCGTTTACTCTTTGGTGAGTCCGTTCCAGAACCAAAAGTAGAACCAATATGCATGATACCGACGATTAATCGACTCAGCGATGAAGACTACAGCGAGATCGAGATTATCCTACTGGTGCCGAATACGTCACCTTCATGGTGGGGCGAATGGCGCGGTATCCGAACTATACAATATACATATGCTGTGCAGTTTTTTGAGGGACACGTGTATCGTCACCTCTATAACAATATAAATGATCCTTATCAGATGAATCCTATCGTCAATCAGGATTTATTTTCCGAATTTGATATACAAGTTCAAGCAAGTTTACATCCCTGTGATCCGTTTACTGAGTGGGTTGGGTGGAGCTAATTAACATGAAGATAACGAATGTAAAAACCTTTTTAGTGGAAGGCATAAAATATAACTGGACACTGGTTAAAGTTGAAACCGATACTGGGATTCATGGCTGGGGAGAAGGCACTAACTGGCCCGGTTCACCATTGATCGAAGCTGCCTGTCAATATGTTGGAGAATATATTGTGGGACAAGATGCACGGCGTATTGATTTTATTTGGACGAAACTTTACCGTGATATGAATTGGCTCGGTCAGGCGGGACCCTTATTGTCTGCAATCAGTGCAATTGATATCGCGCTCTGGGATATTAAGGGAAAAGCTCTGGGTGTACCTATATATGAATTACTGGGCGGAGCTTATCGTAAGCGCATTCAACTCTATGCCAATTATTGGTTTATTGATGGCGACCATACCGCAGAAGATTATGTGAGGCAGGCGAAAGAAGTTGTGGCACAGGGGTTTACCGCACTCAAATTTGATCCCTTTGCCCACGTCAATTACGAGTATGGGGAAGATCTGAGCGATACCAACCATCTAACGGAATCCCAAAAGCAATTATCAATCGATCTTGTCAAAGCTGTTGCTAATGCAGTTGGTAATGATGTAGCAATTGCGATTGAAACCCACGCCTTCTTGAATGGTTCGATAGCTATTGAAATGGCACATCGTCTGGCTGAACTCGATTTCAATTGTATGTGGTATGAAGAACCGGCTTTACCTGAATTCCCAGAAGCAATTGCTGATATTCGCCGTCAGATTCCCTTACCTGTTTGTGTCGGGGAACGATTGCACAGTCGATTTATGGCGAAGCGTATTCTTGATTTACAAGCTTCTGATGGCCTCATGCCCGATATTACGCGCTGTGGAGGCATCAGTGAGATGCGTAAGATCGCCAATCTGTCAGAAACGTATAATGTCCCAATTGCGCCTCACAACCCAAATGGACCTATCTCAACCATTGCTTCAGCTCACACGATGGCAACCATTCCTAACTTTTTCAGGCAAGAATTTATGATGAAAGATGTCCCTTGGCGTGACGGTTGTTTATCATATCCTCTGCCGATTGAAGATGGTTATTTCCTTTTATCGGATCGTCCTGGATTGGGTTTTGACATCGATGAAGGCGTATTATTGCAACATCCTGGTCTGAGGACACCCCAACAAGATCGTACTTTTTATATATAAGGAATTTATGATGAGTAAACTCTGGTCTAATGATGAAGAATTGTTCAAACTCGCACGAGAAGAGTTATTTGTGGCGGTTGTTGGCGATATAATGGATAAGCTCGGTTTTTACCATCAATTCTTACCACCAACAATTCGACCACTTGATTCACAAATGGTTGTCATTGGTCGTGCTATGACCGTTCTTGAGGCGGATTATTTGCCCGATGAAGACAATAGCTCATCAAACCCAACTTTATCACAACCGTTCGGATTGATGCTGGATGCACTGGATAATTTGAAACCGAATGAGGTATACACTTGTACAGGTGGTTCACCAAACTACGCACTATGGGGGGAGTTGATGAGTACTCGTGCGTTGACACTCGGTGCGACTGGTGCGGTAATGAATGGATATGCACGAGACACACATGGTATCCTTGATCTCGGCTTTCCGACGTTCTGTTTCGGCTCTTACGCTCAAGATCAAGCTCCACGTGGCAAGGTCATCGATTATCGTGTGCCGATTGAAATGGATGGAACAAAGATCAATTCGGGAGATATTATTTTTGGTGATGTGGATGGGGTATGTGTCGTTCCACAAGAGGCTGAAGATGATATTTTCAATGGGGCAATTGAAAAAGCACGGGGTGAGAAAACCGTCCGAAAAGCAATTGAAGCGGGCATGAGCGCGAGGGCTGCATTTGAAAAATATGGTATTTTATAAGGGAAAGTAATGAAAAAAGTTCTGATTACCAATACAATTCCATCTGATTTGTTGGAGCCTTTGACTAGTCTTGCAAACATTATTCAGGGTCCAGATAACGGTCCCCTAATGTCACGTGAGGAAGTATTGTCTTTAGCCCCTGAGCTCGATGCCATTATTAATCAGGCAGAACTTCGTGTAGATGAAGAATTACTCCAGAGAGCGCCCCATCTTCAGATCGTGGCTAATGTTGCCATCGGGTACAACAATCTGGATGTGGATGCCATGACTCAACATAATGTATGGGCAACGAACGTACCGGATGCATTCACCGATTCTACGGCAGATTGCACCTTGGCTCTTATCTTGGGGCTAGCGCGGAATGTCCACAACGCAGATCGATATACTCGATCCGGTCAATGGATACAAGATGGATTTCAACCGGGTATCTGGGATGGGATACTCTTATCTGGCAAAACGCTTGGAATTATCGGCTACGGAAACATAGGGAAAGCAGTTGCCAAACGCGCATCTGCCTTTGGTATGAAGATTATTTTCAATAACCGTACGGATACACAAGATGAAAATTATCGAGGACTCGATGATTTATTGCGTGAAGCAGATATTGTCAGTTTGCACACACCGTTGCTACCTGAAACTCATCACCTCATTAATGAGACTCGATTACGTATCATGAAACCATCAGCGACATTGATCAATATGGCGCGTGGTCCAGTTGTTGATGAAAAGGCTTTGGTAGAAGTTCTCCAAAGTGGACATTTACGGGGCGCGGCACTGGATGTCTTTGAAGAAGAACCTCATGTGCATTCAGCACTGCTTGATATGCCCAATGTCTTGTTGACACCACATATTGGTGGTGGAACAAATGAAAGCCGGGAACAGGCGCGTCGATTATGTGTCGAAAATGTTGCCGCCGTTCTGAGTGGTTCACCGCCACTCACCCCGGTAAATAATTTGAAAGGATAAATATGTCTGTTCCATCCGTCTTAAAAGACGATCAAGACTTATATCTCCAGAATAAACAATGAGGTGACGCTATGAATCAACCGAATATCATCTTAATTATGACCGATCATTTTCGACCAGATGCCGTCGGAAGTAGCACACCAAATCTCATGCGATTGGTCAAAAATGGTACTAAATTTGAGAATGCTTATTCTGCAACACCACTCTGCCAGCCCTCTCGTGTCTCGATGGTCACAGGATTATACCCTTCCCAAAATGGCGTTTGTGGCAATATGACACCTCCTATATCGGATGAACTCCGAGACGACACCTTCATGAATCACTTACAGGGCGCAGGGTATTATACGGCGATGATCGGCAAACATCATTATATCGATGCATATGGGCTCGGAATCGATGTGGTTGCAGAACAAGATGAGGCAATCAAAACTTATGGTTTTGATCATGTATGGCAGGTAGTGGATTGTGATGAAAACCTGCATAACGATGATCGATATACACACTATCTGCGTGAAAAAGGGCTTCTCGAGATGTACCGAGAGGAAATCCGTAAACATTCATGGAGTTGTGGTCCATATCCATTGGAGGAAGAAGATTGCGAAGACGCTTATATTGGTCGGGTTGGATGCGAATTTATCGAAAAGTATGATGATAGCAAGCCCTTTTACTTGAATTTATCATTTGTGGGACCACATCCACCTTATTGGCATCCCGGAGATCTACAACATGATCCGCAAGAGATGTCTCCGCCTCTCGGTGCGCCCGATGATGAATTTGTGAGGGAGCGTCGCGCTCATTATATGGATAAGTGCGCTATTATTGATCGGGCAATAGGGCGATTGATTTCTACACTTGAAGACAACGAGATTTTTAATGAAACGATTATCATTTTTGTTTCAGATCATGGGGATAATTTAGGTGACTTTGGTATCTGGGATAAGCGGTTTTACTATGAGCAAAGTGCAGGCGTTCCCATGATTCTTCATGGCCCGGGAATACGGCGGGGTGACCGAAATGTTGGTGGCAAACATAGTAAAGCACTAGTTTCGCTGATTGACCTGTATCCGACAATTCTCTCTCTTGCAGGTGTCGAAACAAAGGATTTAATGCAAAAACGGGATGGACGGGATTTGCTAAAAATCTTACAAGAAGAAAAAGGGGCATTTCGTGACGAACTCTTTTCCGAACTTGGCACCAGCGTTTTGATTCGGTTTGGTAACTGGAAACTCGTTTACGATCCTGAACAGGGTGGGGTGCAATATTTGTTCAATCTTGCGAATGATCCTTCTGAATTAAACAATCTCGCAGGTGTGGCAGGTTATGAGCACATCACCTTCGACTTAGTACAACGCTTATTATCACGATATATACGCCAAACGCAATTCACGCATGATAAAGAAGAACGCCGCGTACAACAAGTGAGGATGGCGAAATAATGTCTCACCCGAATGTGATTATTTTTTTGGCTGATGATCTAGGGTATGGTGATCTGGGTATTTATGGCAATCCTGACCTTAAGACACCTCACCTAGATCGCCTAGGCGATGAAGGGATTCGATTCACCCAACATTACTCAGGATCTCCTCTGTGTGCACCTGCCCGCGCTAGCTTACTCACTGGACGATACAATCATCGTACAGGAGCACTTTCGGTAGAATCGAACCGTGGTCTGGATCGAATTGCATTACGTGAAACAACTATCGCTGACGTATTCAAGAACGCAGGCTATGCTACTGGTATGATCGGTAAGTGGCATAACGGCTTGCATGACATGCGCTATCATCCGAATAATCGTGGTTTTGACCAATTCTACGGTTTCTTGAATGGGGGTATGGATTATTGGGATTGGATTGTCGAATATAATGGTCAGCCCGAACGTACTAATGGACATTATTTGACCGATGTATTCACGGATCAAGCGATGCAGTTCATCCAACGCCATAAGACGGAACGTTTCTTCTTATATGTGGCATATAATGCGCCTCATTCGCCATTGCAAGCTCCTCAAGAAGACATCCAACCGTATTTAGAAACAGGCAAATACAATCCGGCCGTCAGCACCTTGTATGGCATGATTCAACGGATGGATATGGGCATCGGGCAAATCTTGGATGTGCTGGAGCAACAAGGATTAGCCGACAATACGATAGTGCTTTTTACGAGTGATAATGGTCCGTGGTTGGGTAATGATAAACTGGATGGCGAAACCCACTCGATGATGCGGTTTAATGGCCCTTTCAGGGGAATGAAACAAGATGTGCTCGAAGGTGGGATTCGCGTGCCCGCACTTCTGCGCTGGAATGATGGCTTACCATCAGGTAAAGAATATCATGATATGGTTCATTTTACGGATTGGTTACCGACGTTATCCCAAGCTTGTGCAATTCCATACCAAACACAATTTGCACTAGATGGGTTAGATCAACTTGCGTCATTTCAAGGAGAAACTGACCAGACCCCCACCCAACGATTCTGGCAATTCAATCGCTATGATCCAATTATGCACTGTAATGCCGCTATGCGCGATGGTAACTGGAAGCTTTACTGGCCACGTATTCCAGAAGCAATGCAGAAGCAACCCTCAGACAATGCATCTTACCATGAAAATTTTAAGCAGCCCCATGTTTTGATGGATGTCTTCAATCCACCTGCCAAACGTATATTATCGCCACCGAGCGAACCACAGCTGTACAATATAAATGATGACCCTTATGAGAATAGGAATCTGGCGGAAGAGTATCCGGAGAAACTAGCTAAGATGAAATTAGACTTTGAAAATTGGTTTGAAGAAGTGGAAGCTGAAAGATGAAGTATTGAAAGTACAAGAGGTTCTGTTGCAAAGAATAGTTGTATGGTTTTATCATATCATGGTTCATCCGCAGGTTGATGTTGTTGGCGAACTCAGCTTAAGCTGCCAATCGG
>CAYGTY010000115.1:6751-19401 GCA_964352825.1 uncultured Anaerolineaceae bacterium | reverse complement strand
TCCATGCTACAATAGAACATATTTCCGACAAAAATAGATGGTCTATTGTAGCTATGGAATATCAAAAACCCGAACATATTGAAACGATTCTCAAGAATTTGCCGATGAAGCCCGGTGTCTATTTGATGAAAAATCAAAAAGGCAAAATCATCTATGTGGGGAAGGCAAAACGCCTACGCAATCGTGTACGCAGTTATTTTACGACTATTGCGGATGGTCGCCCTAAAACATTACGAATGCGTGATGAGGTCGATGATATTGATTTTATCATCACCCAAAATGAATTGAAGGCACTCATCCTTGAAGAGACCTTAATCAAGCGACATAAGCCACGGTATAATATCTCGCTCAAAGATGATAAACGTTATCCTTATATTCGCGTTACATGGCAAGATGCCTTCCCCAAAGTTGAGACAACACGCCGTGTCGAAGGTGATGGAGCGCGATATTTTGGTCCATATTCTGCCATGTGGGCGGTTCAAAATACCTTGCGGGTGTTACGTCGGGCATTCCCGTACCTCACCTGCGACCGTGAGATTACAGGTAATGATGAACGCGCTTGCTTATTTTATGATATTAAACTCTGTAACGCGCCTTGTATTGGGGTTGTTGACCGTGAAGCATACCGCGAAATGATACAAGAACTGATGGATGTCTTAAGTGGTAAGGCAGAAGATGTCCAACGTCGGCTAACCACACGCATGATGGAAGCATCGGAAGCCCTCAATTTTGAAAAGGCGGCTGCTATCCGTGACCAACTCAAGGCAATTGATTTTATTACCAATAAGCACAAAGCGGTTGGTAAAAATATGACCGACCATGATGTTATTGCACTGGCACGAGAAGAGCGTGATGCAACCATACAGATTATGTTTATTCGTAATGGAAAGCTCATTGGTAGTGATTCACGGATGATTGACAATACTGAAGATGAATCCGATGAAGCTGTATTAGAACAATTTATCAGCCAATTTTATGCAAATACCGATAATATCCCGCGCGAGTTAATCCTTCCGAATGAAGTCGAAGAAGCGCGTATCTTAGAACGCTGGCTCAGTAACAAACGCAGTAGCTCTAAAGTCACGATTCATGTACCGCAACGAGGCGATAAACGTAAGTTAATCAGCTTGGCACAAGAGAATGCTGTCGAAAGCCTGCAAATGATGCGCGCTCAATACGAAGCCGATACCACCAAACATGAAGAAGCAATGGCGGAATTACAAGAGGCGTTGAACCTTCCGCGCGTCCCAAATCGTATCGAATGCTATGACATCAGTACTACACAAGGTGTTGCGATTGTTGCGAGTCGGGTTGTTTTTGTTCGAGGTGCACCCCGTAAAAGTGAATATCGACGTTTTAATATTCGCACAGTTGCTCATGAAGGATCTGATGATTATCAGTCGATGCGCGAAGCCCTAACGCGACGATTTATGCGCTGGAAGGATGCTGTCGAAGCCGAGGAATCTCTAGCACCTGATGGTAAAGATAAAGATGAGACATGGCGCTTGCTCCCTGATTTAGTCTTGATTGATGGGGGGAAAGGTCAACTTAACGTCGCTAAAGAGGTTTTGGAAGAATTTGGTTTAACGGGACGTGTTCCATTGGCATCGCTTGCGAAGCGTATCGAAGAAATTTTTATGCCGAACCGACATGAATCGATTTTGCTGCCACGCCGTAGCGAAGCATTATATCTGGTACAGCGTGTCCGTGATGAAGCCCACCGTTTTGCAATTACAAGCCACCGTAAACGTCGGACAAAGATGGGCATGGCGAGTAAATTAGAGACAATCCCAGGGGTAGGACCGAAGCGACGCAAAGCATTGCTCAAACACTTTGAAAATTCGATTGATTCGATTAAGAACGCCAGCATAGATGAACTATCCCAAGTCAGTGGCATTAGTAAAGAAGTTGCTCTGACCATAAAAAGTCAATTGGATTAACAATGCAATCACCAACTCAGCTTTTGTTTACACGGTCTGTCGATTGTGTGATACCGATTTCCATAAAAAAATGTGGCGAGCAGTTACATTTTTTTTGCCCATCGCTATCTGCCCAGTTCCACATAAAAGTGACGACTGAAGGATTTGTCATGCAGTATGGGGGCGATGCTCAGATGAAACTATGGGTTGTTGGGACATTGCAGGAGATTGATAATTCCTCAACACGAGTCCAAACAAAAATAGGTATCGATAGTCAACACTCTAATCTGAAATATGTTGCTGGTTTATCAGGTCTGGTTATGATGATGGCATTTGCTGAAGCACTGGATGATGAGTTTGACTGGGGCGGCATTTTGCTAGCGGGCGGATTATTTACCGCTGGATTTTGGATTTTATTGATTCTTGGGATGGGATATAGTCAACATCGGCTACGGCGCGACCTCATACAATTTTTATCACAATTATAAGAGGATAGACATAAACACATCCATCCTCTTTTCAAACCCTGTATGCTAAGGATTACTGATAGCTGTTGTATCTGAATTGATAACAACATTCATCAATGCGCTAATTAACTTTTGAAATGGTTGTGGTGTGAACCCATCCTCTGCCCGAATTGTCAATTCATCATCACCACGTTCTACTGTGATTGTGTAACGATATTTATCTGTTTCTGGTGCAGGACCGAGCATGATTGTATTGATGCCGAAGAAGTTGATGTCATCTAAGATATTATCCAAATTTATGACAGTCGCTGAGTCAACTTGCCCCAAAGTCTCACTATTTAGTTGATATGACCCATCTTGATTCAAGTTGAGTTGATAAAAACTCGAATCGGGTCCTCCGCCAGTACGGACAAATATAATCCGATCGAAGACCGCTCCCATATTTTCATCAATATATTCGTTATCATAGGCAAGTGTACCGGGGAGTGGAACACGATCTTGGTCTCTGTTGGCTTGTGGAGTGACAAGTACGATACTATTATCGGTCTCATCCTCGCTACCAATACCAAAGCCAATGGGGGTTGCATCACTCGATACACCACCAGCGTTTGCTTCTGGATTCACTTCTTGAGAGGTATCATTTTGTGGTGCGTCGTTGCCACCACAACCTACTAAAATCAATGCTAATATACAAAGCGATATAAATAACCGCATCATGGTCTCTTTCTACTTAAAGTCTCAGCTTCTAGTGTGACCGAAAAAGGGGGCTTATGGCAAGTCATGGTTTGTGCGAGTTGTGTTAAAAAATGATTATGAGTTATGTATTGGCTATCAATTCTGGAAAATATGAAAATATTGCTATTCTCAATTGTAGCGATTAAATTAGAGTGATGGGCGTTTGTTCGCAATGGATATGTAAACGCCCGATTGTCTCTAGTCGAAAAATTTATATTCTCACTTGATGAACATGCCGTATAAAGTCTTGTTCTCTTAGAATGGTCATGAGTGTTTCTGGTATTGAATCATCGAATGTCAGCACAGTTAATGTATTGCCCCCCGGTTCGGCACGTCCTGTATGCCAACTTGCGATATTCACACCATGCTCTGCCATCAATGTCCCGACTTTACCAATGACCCCCGGTTGGTCGTAGCTACCCATCACAAGAAGATTACCCCGTGGTACAAAGTGAATCCGATAGTCATTGATTTGCAGAATATAAGGTTTTTGTCTATCTAATAATGTACCAGCAACACTGATTTCTTCATTGTCTTCAAGCGTGACTTGGCAGGTAACCACATTGCTATACTCACTGATTTTAATACCCTTGGCTTGGGTAATTTGCCATCCACGCTCGGTTGCTAAAATCGGTGCATTTACGAAACTGACCTTATCCCCCAAAATCGGTGTGAGCAAGCCCTTTAATATCCCAACGGTCATCGGTTTAATCAGCCCATTCATATCTTCACCAAAAATTTCGATAGCGACACGGCGTATCGGACTCCGTGCGAGGATATGTTGCAGTGAACCGATGCTCTCTGCTAATTGCATATAGGGTCGGATTTCATCATAATCTACCCCTGGTAGCAGAGGCATATTGACGACATTACGATAATCGGTGTCATTGAGTGCATCAATCACTTGTTTGACAATTTGCATGGATAGGTCTTGCATCGCCTCTACGGTATTGTCACCAATATGGGGTGTATGAATGACATGATCCATCCCAATCAGGGGGCTATTAAATGGTGGTTCTTCATTCCAGACATCGACACCCACGCCTGCTAGATGACCATTTTTTAAGGCTTCCGCGACAGCATCTTCGTCTATTACACCACCGTGGGCTGTATTAATGAGATACGCGCCTTGCTTCATTTGGTTGATGCGCTCTGCTGTAATGAGTTTTTGTGTCTCCCGCGTTGCAGGAACGTGAACACTGACATAATCGGATGTTTCAAACAGTTCAGTTTGTCCGACAAGTTGGATACGAGGGTCATTGACTTGTTCTTCACGGATGTAAGGGTCATAGACTTTAACGGTCATTCCGAATGCAATACAAAGATGGGCAACATGTTGTCCGACCCGCCCTAAGCCCATAATACCAATCGTTTTGCCATTTAGCTGTCTGCCGACTTGTTGTTTACGGTCAAATAACCACCAGCCTTCACGTAAGCTATCATGAATCGCGGGGAGGTTACGATTGAGAGCTAACATCAAGGTGAGGGTATGTTCAGCAGCAGCAATCGAACTGACTCCGGGGGCATTCATCACAATAATGCCACGTTGGGTTGCATATTCGATGTCGATGCCACTCAAACCAGCGGACATGCGCGCAATGAGTTTAAGCTCTTGTGCATTTTCTAGCAGGGGCGCATCTAATATGAAATCATCACGGGTGATAATCGCACTGGCTGTTTTGAGCGCATCACGGACATTGGATGTCTTGGGTGAGACGGTTTTGACCGTGATATTATCAACGGCATCAAGGTAATCAATACTTTCTTGTGTGAGGTCCGTAGCGACCAATACTGTATGTTGAGTCAAGCGAATAACCTTTTCGTTTTAATGGTATCCAATACATCATGTAAACTGCTGAAGACATTCGGGTTAATGGCTTCAAAGTCACTTAGGGTGGAATGCGATAAATCAGGGACACTGAAACAGGTCATCCCTGCTGTGAGTGCGGCTTGTGTTCCTGCACGACTATCTTCTAAGGCGAGGCATTGTTCGGGTGGAATCCCCAGTTGTTCGGCTGTATGTAAATAGATGTCGGGCGCTGGTTTACCATATTGCATAAACTCAGCGGAATAGCGCAGTGGAATTAACGCATCCCAGCCCATCATTTTGACAAAATGCTCAATCAGAATTTGTTTAGAACTTGATGCAATCGCGCGTGGGATATTCTGTTCGGCAGCATAGCGAATCATCTCGTCCGCCCCAGCGCATTTCTTGATTTTTTCGGCGGGCAGTTCTAACATCGCTGTCATGACAGATTCAATAATATCTGCTGGTGAATCGCCAACTTTTGGATAATTTTTATAGATAATCTCAGCAAATTCATCGACGCGTAAGCCAATGGTTGAATCGCGTACATCATCGGCATAGGTATAACCTTGGGCTTCAATCATTGCGGATTCGACTTCATACCATAGTGGTTCGGAGTCGACGAGAAGCCCATCCATATCAAAGATAATAGCGGAAAATGTCATATTTAGATTGCGTCCTCAAACTCTTTAATAAATGCTTTACGGCGAGCCTCATCTTTGAATAATACGTTTTGTGCATCCAAGGCTAAGGTAATGCCTTTACGGAAAATCGCTTCATGTTCTGTGCCTTGTACTTTTTCCCAACCGCTACGACCTGTCGCAATCGGCAACATGACGGCGAGTGACAAATTCTGCACAAATACAGCAGAATCTTCTTTGACCTTATCGCGTGCGACAACACCGCCATAACCCACAAATAAATCGACAATCGTTTGGGTTGCAAGGTCAGATGAACCATCACCGACCATCATACGTCGCCCTGGTAAATCACCTGTTAGCTCATTGATGATTTTGGGTTTACCGCTGGAGACCGTCAATGGACCATCATTATAATCAAGGTAGGTTTTTGATTGTTGGGCTTGGGGTTCGTGATACCGCCACCATTCGCCAGAGAGTTCATTATATTCAAGCTCAACAGCACGGATACGTGAGGGGTCTACACCGAGGCGACGACCAAACCCTTTCACGGCATCAATCAGACCACCACTAATAATGAAGACGTGCTTGCCGATAAAGTGCAATGCTGAGATAACGACTTTTGCATCTTCGACCATCGTTTCCCAATAGCGTTCTTCGACGGCTTTAAGTTGGGCACGGGTGGGACGAATGGCTTTGAGTCGTTTACCATAAACTTCTGATAAATCTAATTCACCATCCATCGCTTTATTGGTTAATAAACCGACACGTCCTTCTTTACCTTTTAATTTTGCAAGTTCATCAATACCTTCAATTGTTGATAGGGTGCTATCACAATCAAAGAAAATCAGGTCATAGGTTGTCCAACGAGTATCTGGCATCAAAAATGTCCCTCTGATATACAATCGCGTCCATTATAGTCTTGTCTCAGCAAATGTGTATTGTTGGCTATAGCGCAATCCGCACAAAGATTTTCGGGCAATCGCTATAAGTCTACTCATTCACACTGCTTGAATCCTTATGCACTCTGATTTATAATCTAATCGTGATTAGATTAATCACGCTGTTGATACAAGGGAAGGATACTTATCTTGGCACGTAAACCTGCCGACCAATCGGTCAATCGGGAAGATATATTATGGGCGGCGGCGGAAGTCCTACGCCATAACGGTTATGATGCAACCACCATGAAAGATATTGCCGCACAGGTCAACTTGACAGCGGCGAGTTTATATCATCATTTTAAAAACAAAGATTTCTTATTATTAGCGGTACTCGAACTCGGTCTTAATTTGACGATTGATAAACTTGAACCGATTCTACAATCGGATTTGAGTAATGCTGAGAAATTGGAACAAATGATACGCTCACATATTATGAGTGTTACAGGCAATACAGCAGTTGGCGCGGCGATGGTATTTGAGATACGCGCATTGCTCAATGTGACAGTTTCTGATAAGAATGGCAACGGGTCTGCTGGGCATGAGTTTATTGAACGTCGTAACAAGTTTTTTGAACGCCGTGATTATTTTGAGGGTATGTTTCGCAACACCGTAAAAGCTGGAATCGTTGCTGGGGAATTTCGTCAAGTGGACCATGCGATTGTAGCTAAGGCAATGCTGGGCGCACATAACTGGGTCGGCATTTGGTATCGTGATGGTGGACGTTTGAATGGTGAACAAGTGGCTGATGTCATGATTGATACCTTTTTAACTACATTACGGAAATAGCATTTTGATGAATTAATTTTAATAGATATAAGGATTTTAGAATGACATTATTACAAGGAAAGACAGCCATTATCACGGGCAGTGGACGTGGTATTGGCTCTGCGACAGCCCAACGCTTTGCAGAATTTGGTGCAAATGTGGTCGTGACGGATATTGACCTCGCACCTGCGGAAGAAACAGCCAATAAAATTGTAACGGCTGGTGGTCAAGCGATTGCTGTTGCGGCAGATGTTACGGATGATGGCGGTATTGAAGAACTCATCGGGCAGGCGGTTAATACCTTTGGTGCAATTGATGTGCTTGTTAACAATGCTGGCTATACATGGGATGGCATGATGCACAAGATGTCCGACGAACAGTGGGATGCCATGCTTGCCGTACACCTCACTGCACCCTTCAAAATTATCCGCGCCTGTATTCCTTATATGCGTGAACAAGCCAAAAAAGAAATGGCTGAAAATGGTCAAGCACAAGCCCGTAAAATTATTAATATTAGCAGTACTTCAGGCACGCGTGGCAATGTCGGTCAAGCGAATTATGCGGCAGGGAAAGCTGGGATTATCGGCTTAACTAAAACACTGGCTAAAGAATGGGGACGCTTCAATATTCAAGTAAATGCAGTTGCCTTCGGGATGATTGATACACGCCTGACACAATCTGAGGGTGAAGATAACTTTACTGAGCGCGAGGGACAACGCATCAAATTGGGCATCCCTGAACAGAATCGTCAGATGGCACCCATGTTGATCCCCATGGGGCGTGGTGGAACACCAAAAGAAGCATCAGGTGCGGTTGTATTTTTTGCAAGTGAATTATCTAATTATATTTCAGGACAAGTGATTGAAGTCACTGGTGGGCTATAGAAATTACTTAATTTATTAGATGAGGAAAAATTCATGGTTTCTTTTACACCAACAGAAGATCAACAATTATTAATCGACACCATCAAACGCTATGCAACCAACGATATTCGCAAAACTGCACACGAACATGATGAAAAAAGCGAACCTGATTTGGATACCATTCGCAAGGGATGGCAGATTGGGTTGATTCCATCGGCGATACCTGATGCGATGGGTGGCTTTGGTGAGATGAGTGCATTAACTGGGGTTCTCGCAGCAGAGGAACTGGCATACGGTGAGTTATCCACAGCATTCCATATTATGACTCCAGCTTTATTTGCTTATCCGCTTGTTTTATTCGGAACAGAATCTCAACAAGAACGCTATATCGAGATGTTCCTTGATGAAGATATTGCCCCTGCAAGCTCGGCATTGCTAGAAGTTGGAATTGGGTTCGACCCCTATGATCTAAAAACTGTTGCCACACATGATGGCGATAATGTGACGCTCAATGGTGTAAAAGCCTATGTCCCACTCGCTGAAACATCCGAGATGATGCTGGTTTATGCCAAAGATAGTGAATCGGGTGATGTACGAGCCTATATTGTAGAAACCTCAACAGAGGGTGTCACGATTGAAAAACGTGAACTGTTACAAGGGATTCGAGCTTTACCAACCTATCGTGTGAGGTTTGAAAATGTATCGGTTACATCGGATGCTGTCGTTGAGGTGAATTACGAAATCATCCTTAATCGGATGCGACTGGGATTAGCGGCAATGGCAGTTGGTGTTGCGCGTGGGTCACATGAATATGCATTGGAATATGCTAAAGGGCGTGAACAATTTGGACGGGCAATTGCACAAAATCAATCAATTGCATTTATGCTGGCAGAAGGGCGGATTGATCTTGATGCTGCACGATTGATGGTGTGGGAAGCGGCTTGGAAAATCGACAATGGCGAAGATGCGACCCGTGAATGTGTTTTAGCGAAACAATTTGCTGACAAAATGGTTCTACAAGTCACGGATAGTGGCGTGCAAACATTGGGCGGATATGGTTTTATTCGTGAATATCCTGCTGAACGCTGGCTACGCAATGGACGCGGTTTCCCGACCTTTGATGGTCTGACAATTGTATAAGAATTGATACTTATTTGAGGACATTATTATGCCAATAGAATTTGAAATCCCAGAACATATTTCGCAACAACTCCAGATGATTAAATACATTGCTGATACGACTATGCGCCCCTTTTCGCGTGAGTTAGATGAAAGTGAACATGCCCGTCCGAAGGAATTTGTAGAAGCGTTGTGGCCCCTACTTAGTTCACAGCAACAAGCTAACCTCGCCAGAATTCAGAAAAAAATAGATGCTCATGCCAGCGGTGATGCACCCGAAGAAAAGAAACGTGACCGCCCATCAACCCAATATTTGGCACTCATGCACATGGTTGAAATGCTGTCATGGGGGGATGCTGGGATTTACCTCTGTTTGCCAAGTGCGGCATTGGGGGGTTCGGCGATTGAAGCAGTGGGAACACCTGAACAGAAAATTCGCTTATTGCGTCGCTTCTCTGAGGGTGAACCTGTGTGGGGTGCGATGGCGATGACTGAACCGAGTGCAGGCTCAGATACATCAGCTATTCAGACCACAGCCGATTTTGATGAAGATGCTCAAGAGTGGATTCTGAATGGTGAGAAAATCTTCTGTACCAGTGGTGGACTAGCCCTAGATGAAAGTGATGGCTTGGTCATAGTCTGGGCGACTATAGATCGTAACGCAGGGCGCGCAGGCATGAAACCCTTTGTGGTCGAAGCAGGAACTTCAGGTGTGACTGTCGTCAAAGAAGAAATCAAACATGGGATTCGTGCCAGTAACACGGTTGCGATTAGCTTCAATAATGCGCGGATACCTGCTGATAATATTTTGGGTAGCCCCGAAGTTCAGTCTAAAGGTGGACGTGGATTTAAAGGTGCGATGGCGACATTTGATGCCAGTCGTCCATTAGTAGCCGCCAGTGCCTTAGGGATTGCACGGGCATCTGTTGAATTTGTGATTGAGAAACTCGCCGAGGAAGGCATCGAAATTCCATACGGTACACCTTATCACAAACTAACAGCCGTCCAACGCGATGTGATGGAAATGGAAGCTGACCTTAAAGCGGCTCATCTATTGACAATGCGTTCAATCAGTTTGCTAGACCAGAAAATTAGTAATCCACTCGAAGCCTCAATGGCAAAGGTCAAAGCAGGGAAAGCGACAACTCGCATTACCCAAAAAGCTGTCGAGATACTCGGCATGATGGGCTATACCCGTGAATGGCTAGTCGAAAAATGGATGCGTGACGGCAAGATTAATTCTATCTATGAAGGCACAGACCAGATTAATACATTAATTGTTGCCCGACGTATTTTGGGCTATACCCGTAAAGAATTAGCTTAGGAGAAACATATGCAAAACATCTTAATCACAGGGGCAAATCGTGGCGTTGGCTTAGCACTTGTCAAACAATATATCCAAGCTGGCGATGTTAAAGTTTTTGCGACTTGCCGTAACCCTAATACTGCTGATGAGTTAAACATACTTGCTAAGGAAACGAATGGGGTAGTGGTTGTCGTTCAACTCGAAATCAATGACCGTGCATCAATTGACGCGTCGGTAAAAGCCGTTGAAGCCCATACTGATTCGTTAGATGCCTTAATCAATAACGCAGGTATCTTCCCAAAAGGCGACCATCAATCCGCTTCACTTGGGAATTTGTCAGCAGAAGATGTAGGTGAGGTTGTGACAACCAACTCTGTCAGCCCATTGATTGTGACCCAAGCCTATCGTCCTCTCTTGAAAAAAGGGAATAATCCGCGTGTGGTCATGATTTCTTCTCAGATGGGGTCATTGGAACGTGGTGGCAGTGGGTCATATGCTTATCGTATGAGCAAAGCATCCATGAATATGGCAGCGCGGGTGTTATCAAGCGATAGTCAGATGTCTGGTATTACTGTTATCACAACACATCCCGGGTGGGTACAAACTGATATGGGTGGCTCAGGTGCATCGATTACACCAACTGAATCAGCAACAGGACTCAAATCTGTCATCGACGGATTGACCTCAGCCGATAATGGCAAATTCTATAAATGGAATGGCGAAGAACACGTTTGGTAGATGACATTCGTAGGGGCAGGATATAGCTCGCTTAGAGATGGAGGTTGATATGGAATATGTTCTAATAACAGGTGCAAGTCGGGGTATCGGGCTCGGCTTAGTCCAAAAATATTTGGAAGATGGCAATTTTCATGTATTTGCTACCTGCCGCACACCTAAAACCGCGACTGACCTACAGACGCTTGTTGCATCATATCCTGAAACAGCGAGCCTGATTCAATTGGATATTTCCGATGTCGCATCCATTATAGCCTGTGTGAAAGCGGTACAAGACAAGACCGATGTGTTGGATATTCTCATTAATAACGGCGCGATTATGCCACCGACTAGTGAAACTAGACAATTTGGTGAACTGGATATGGATTCGCTAAATGAAATGATGACAGTCAATGCTGTTGCGCCTCTCATTGTGACACAAGCCTATGCTGACCTTCTCGGAAATTCAGATAATCCGCGTGTGGTCATGGTGTCATCAGAGATGGGGTCGATGCAATGGACAACATCAGGCGGTGCATATGGGTATCGCATGAGCAAGGCTGCGATGAATATGACAGCCCGTACACTGGCAATGGATGAAAATACATCAAACTGGATTGTCATTACAACTCATCCAGGGAATGTTGTCACCGAGATGAGTGGACTCACAACAGGTCTATCGCCATATGAATCGGCTACTGGCTTATTCCAAGTGATCGCTGGGTTGACTGATGAGGATAAGGGCAAATTCTACCAATGGAACGGCGAAGAGCATGTTTGGTAAATCAATGAATACCGAACTAAAAGCATTGTTAGCAGAGCTAGAGGCATTTGGGGCAGACAATGATGATGGGCAAGATGACCGTAGCAAGAAAATGCTCAACCTTGAAGCAGATGCTGCACAGTTTATCAGCATCTTAGCGCGAAATGGTCGCTGTCAGCGGATGCTAGAAATCGGTACATCGAATGGTTACAGCACGATTTGGTGGGCATGGGTTGCCTCACAAACTGGTGGTCATGTCACCAGTATTGAAATTAGCCCTGATAAACAGGCGATGGCGGATGAAAATCTCAAACGTGCCAACCTGCGTGATAGGGTGGAGTTGCTTCTAGGTGATGCCACCGAAACAGTTAAATCTATCGAAGGGACATTTGATTTTGTGTTTTTCGATGCAGATCGTTTGTCTGCGCCAGAACAATTAAAGTTGCTTTTGCGGAAGATTGAAGTCGGTGCGTTGGTGCTGGCAGATAATGTCAACTCGCACCCTGAGCAGATTGCAGGGTACTTAGAAGCCATCAATGCGCTAGACGACTTTGACCATATGGTGATCCCTGTGGGTAAAGGTGTCAGCCTTGCATATCGGCAAACGATG
>CAYGTY010000115.1:0-6651 GCA_964352825.1 uncultured Anaerolineaceae bacterium | reverse complement strand
GAAACCGTCTTGCTCGACATTCCACCGCGCGACACATCACCCGAAGATGGTGCAAAAACCCGTAATGCCATTGTCGCAGGTAACCTCAAGACCTTACAGAAAATGCGCCCTGCACAATTATTCAGTGGTGCGGACATCGCCAATATCAGCATTGGTAATATTGACGATAACCTCGACATGGTGGCTGATGCCGATTGGGTGATTGAAGTTATCGTCGAACGTCTTGATGTCAAACGGGGCTTGATGGCGAAGTTGTCAGAAGTTGTCAAAGATACCGCGATTGTCTCCTCAAACACCTCAGGGATTCCGATTAGCGAGATTGCAGAAGGCTTACCCGAAGAATTTACAAGCCGTTTTCTCGGAACGCATTTCTTCAATCCACCGCGTTATTTGCGCTTATTGGAAGTGATTCCACACGAAGGCACAGACCCTGAAGTCATTGATTTTATGATGCGCTTTGGTGCAGAAAAATTGGGCAAAGGGACTGTTCTCTGTAAAGATACGCCCAACTTCATCGGCAATCGCTTTATGTCGATGTCGGGTATGCAAGCCATGAATTATGCGCTTGATAATGGCTACACTGTCGAAGAAGTTGATGCACTCACAGGACCATTGATTGGTCGTCCAAAAACAGCAACCTTTAACTTAAATGACTTGGTGGGTTTTGATATTGCGGTGGGCGTTGCGCGTAACCTCTATGATGCAATTCCAGATGACCCAGCTCGCGAAGTCTTGAATCATCCCAACTCTGCAAAATTAGCAGATACCATGCTAGAAAATAATTGGCTTGGACGTAAAACAGGTCAAGGTTTCTATCATATGCGCCGTGAAGGTGGCAAAAAAGAATTGTGGGCATTGAACCTAGAATCAATGGAATATGAACCGCCAACAAAACCACGCTTTGATAGTGTCGGACAATATCGCAAAGTTGAACCCCTCGGTGAACGGATTCGCCTCTTGATGAGTGCCGATGACCGCGCTGGGCAATATATCTATCATCTCCATGCTTTCTTGATGGCGTATGCCTCTAATCGTGTGCCAGAAATTACCGATACTATCGTCAATATCGACAATGCTCAAAAATGGGGTTTCGCGCATCAAATGGGTCCTTTTGAAATTTGGGATGCAATCGGTGTAGAAGAAAATATCGAACGCTTTGAAGCTGACGGTTATCCTGTTGCTCAATGGGTGAAGGATATGGTTGCCAGCGGTAAACCGACATTCTATCAAACCGATGCAGGTGGCAAAGTCATCGGCTACTATAGTCCACAAGATGAAGATTACGTGCCGTTGGTCAAAGACCCACGTGAAATCACAATTGCAGACTTGAGTGCTAGTGGCGCACAAATCTGGAGTAACGGTGATGGTAATGTTTATGATATGGGTGATGGTGTTCTCCTCTGGGAATTTAACACCAAACAAAATAGCATCACCAGCGGTCTGGTTGAATCAGGATATAAAGCTCTTGAACTACTCGAAGGCGATGACTATGTAGCAATGGTTGTTGGTAATGATGCTGAACGCTTCTCGATTGGCGCAAACTTAGACCCCTCGGCTTTGATGGAGGGTGTTGCTGGAATTGAGAAAACACTGGTTGCCCTCCAAGATTTGACGCAAGCCCTCCGCTATGCTCCTAAACCCGTTGTGACGGCTGTTCATAATATGGCATTGGGTGGTGGCGCAGAATTGGCGATGTCGGGGACTGTCACGGTTGCTCATGCCGAAGTCTATATGGGCTTGGTCGAAGCAGGTGTGGGACTTATTCCAGCAGGGGGTGGCTGTAAAGAGTTGGTTCGTCGTCTCGTGAATCCACTCGGTATCGCTGGCTCTGATGATATTCTGGCTGGTCTGCAAAAAGCCTTTGAAAATATCGCTACCGCCAAGGTCAGTGAAAGTGCGAAACAAGCAAAAGAACTCGGTTTCCTTGCATATAGCGATAAAATTGTGATGAACCGTCAGTTTCTCTTGGGTGAAGCAAAAGCTATAGCATTGGCATTGAGCGAAACTTATACCCAGCAAAAACCAGAACCCGTCTATGCTGGTGGACGCGATTTATACGCAGCCTTGATGATAGGGATTGCAGGCTTTAAAGAAGCAGGCTATGCCAGTGAACATGATGCGCTGATTGCCCAAAAATTAGCTTATATTCTGACAGGTGGAGGACTTGCTGAACCCCAATGGGTGGCGCAACAATATCTGCTCAACCTAGAACGCCAAGCCTTCCTAGAATTGATTATGGAAACCAAAACACAGGAACGTATTATGCACATGCTCCAAACCAACAAACCCTTACGCAATTAGACTCTTGATTGCAGAGAGAAACCTGTAGGGGTAAGACGGTGTCTTGCCCTATTCATCATAAGCAAAAATGAAAAATCTGTAAGTAAGATGGTTACAATAACGTCTGAATAATAGAAATAGTTTGAAAGGTAGCTTGTATGAGAGAAGCAGTAATTGTAGCGGCATCCAGAACCGCAGTCGGTAAGGCTGTCCGTGGGAATACCAAAAATGCACGCTCTGATGATATGGCAGCAACCATTATTCGTGATTTAATGGAAAAGACCGATGGTAAACTTGACCCACATGAAATTGATGATGTGATTATGGGTTGTGCGATGCCAGAAGGTTCGCAAGGGATGAACTTTGCACGGGTGATTGCCTTACGGGCAGGTTTGCCTGTTGATATTCCAGGGCAGACGGTCAATCGTTTTTGCTCTAGTGGTTTACAGACGATTGCTCTTGCCGCCAATAGCATCATCGCCAATCAAGCCGATGTTGTGATTGCTGGCGGTGCAGAATCGATGTCGTCTGTACCGATGACAGGGCATCACCTCAGTCCGAATCCTTATATGGCAGAAAATGACCCCAATGTATATATGAGCATGGGCTTGACAGCAGAACGGGTTGTATCTGAATTTGGTGTCAGCCGTGAAGATATGGACGAATTTGCATATCACAGCCATCGTAAAGCCGCAGCTGCAGTGGATGCAGGTATCTTTGCATCAGAAATCACCCCATTTGAATGGGAAGAAACGGTTGTGGGTGAAGATGGGATGCCTCAAACCGTCCAGAAAATCTTAGACCAAGAAGAACATCTTCGTCGTGAAACAACAGTCGAAGCCCTTGCTGGTTTGCGTCCAGTCTTTAAACCCAACGGGTCAGTAACAGCAGGGAACTCCAGCCCATTGAGTGATGGCGCGGCAGGTGTGATTGTGATGGATAGAGAAAAAGCTGAAGCACTTGGCTTGACTCCACTCGCACGGTTTGTCGGTTTTGCTGTGGCAGGGGTTCGCCCCGAAATTATGGGTGTCGGACCGATTAACGCTGTTCCTAAATTACTCGCACGTACAGGACTCTCTCTTGATGATATTGACCTCATCGAATTGAATGAAGCCTTTGCATCACAATCACTAGCTGTCATTCGCAATCTTGGCTTTGACCCAGAAAAAGTCAATGTCAACGGTGGCGCAATTGCCCTCGGTCATCCACTCGGTTGTACAGGTGCAAAACTGACTGTCCAAATCATCAACGAGATGAAACGCCGTGATAGCCGTTATGGTCTTGTCACCATGTGTATCGGTGGTGGTATGGGTGCGGCTGGTATCTTCGAAAACTTGAACTAGATAACCCTAAATGCTAAAGATGTACCATAGGATAACTTGTGTGTACATCTTTTGCCCCATCTTTGAATTAAACTCCATAGTGAATTTAATAGGTTTAATTATGACAGAAGATGTCAATAAGATTTTATTACAACTACAATCTACTGATTTATCTGAACAGGGTTATGCACTAAATTACCTGAGATTCAATCCAATTGATGATGAACGGATTATCATTGCCCTTGTGGACATACTATGTACTGTGAGTTCTCTCGCTATTGTTGAATATGCAACGTGGATAATTACACTATATGGCGAAAAAGCGACATCAATATTATTGAGTAGGCTCTCAAATGATGACCCTGATGCACGTCATAATATTGTTCATGCACTTGGTAAAGTTGGAGATGTCAAGGCATTTCCTCATTTATTAGATGCAACTCAAGATAGCAATGCTTCAGTCCGATTGAAGGCGGTGGTTGCATTAGGACAACTTGGGGATATTCGAGCTATTGATGCGTTGATTAACTGTTTGGATGATGTCATTGATATTGCTTGGCAGGCTCGTGATGTTTTAGAGTTCTTCGGATCAGTTGCATTGCCCAAGCTCATACAATGCCTTCAATCTGGATCAGTACAACAACGTGAATTGTCGGCGAGTATACTAGGTAGCATTGGAGATAGCCTCGGTGTTGAATCACTCATTGAAGCGATGGATACGACTAGCGAAGATGTCCAACTTGCAATTATGGATGCACTTGGACAAATAGGAGATCAGCGTGCTTTGCCTGTGATAGAGGAGATGACAACTAATGATGATAGGCGTATACAAGCGATGGCAAAAATTGTATTAGAGATGTTGAGCTAGTTATATAGATAGACAGTAAGGATAAATAATGATTATCAATCAGGGTGATATATATTGGGTGCAGTTAGATAATAGTAATGGTATCGAATCAACCATTCCTCATCCTTATGTGGTGATTCAAGATAACCTCTTCAATTATAGTCGTATCCATACCGTGATTGTCTGCCCCTTAACCTCAAATCTCAAACGCATCCAAATCGCTGGCAATGTTCTGTTGGACAAAGATGAAGCCAACCTTCCTCAGCCAAGTATTGTTGAAGTATCGAAAGTGCTATCTGTCGATAAAACGCAATTAGGTGAATATATCGGCTTGCTAGATGAGCGACGTATCAAACAGATACTAGATGGAATGCATCTGTTGCAGAGGTCGTTTTTCTCATCACAATAGCTTATTCTTTCTATTAAACACGAGTTTTATGTAATTGAAAGACAAGAATCCCGAAAGTCGCGATATCTAGTGCAATGATACCGATCATATTCAGTTTGAGGCTTATCTCTCAAACCGTCCTATTCAAGTGATTTTTCGCTCTGATTATAGTCTACTTGATAACGAGCAAGAACATTGCCTGAACCTTCCCATGTGCGTGTACTCAGTAACTTAAGCGATACGGTCGGGCGGCTTATAAAAAGTGATCTGCCCTTGCCTGCAACCAGCGGGAAAAATGTCAGATGAAGTTCATCTACCAATTCATGTGTCAGTAAATCGTTCCATAGCGCACGACCTGAAAAGATGAAAATTTCTTTACCATCTAGTTGTTTCAACGTTTTAATTTCTCCGTAGGCATCCGCGATTTTGACGATGTGAGTGTTGTCTTTCCAAGCTCCTAATTCATCCCTCGTGAGCTTGTCCGAAACGACAACTTTCTCGATATTACTAATGAGTTCGGCAAACTCGCGTCGAATCGCAGTAGAGTTGGGGGCTTTCGGTACACTTGTCCAATATGACATATTGCCGAGGTATGATTCTCGACCACTAATAATCAAGGTATCCGCCTGTTGCATCCGTTCGACACAGTAGTAATCGAAAGCATCATCATCCTTGTAGTCATCATGTTGATAATCGAATATGGAGTCGAATGTTCGATCTGTCCCATCGTAATAACCATCGAGTGTAACAAAATTGCTGACAATCAGTTTGCGCATGTTTATCTCGTTTTAGTTTAATTGGTGAATCAATCTATTTTAGAACATTTGTTTTTAAGATGCAATATGATTGTCGGAGCGAGTGGGTACAATCGGTGACTGTACCCACTTTTCGATGAATAAAATTCGCTGTTATTCCTTCACTTCGACACGCGTTTTACGAAATTGAAAGACAAGAATACCGACGGTTGCGATACCGAGTGCAATGATTTGGCGAGGAGATAGCGTTTCACCAAGAAATATCCATGCAAGAATCGCAGTTTGGACGAGCATCGTATTATTGATAATGCTGGATTCTGTCGCGGATAAGACTTTGAGTGAAATATTCCAAAGCGTAAATGCAAAGGCAGTATGAATGATAGCCAACCAGATAATAATTCCCCATCCCTGTAAGCTGATGGGATGCCATCCTTCATAAACCAATCCAATAATGAGCAACAGAATCGAGCCGATGGTCATGCTAACAACCGTGACTTGTATACCACTCATTTGATTATCACGATTGATAGAACGCCCTAACAGAGAGCTAATCCCATTCACAATCATGGTACTGATGCCAACAGCTAAACCTATTAATGCAGGGAGTTGTGTTGGCAAAAAGTAGATAATCGTTCCCAAAATAAAAATCGCCAGTCCGATATATTGGAGACGATTTGGATATTCACGCAGGAAGAAAATCCCACCAATGGTCACAACTATTGGAGTGAAGTTGAGTAATAGTGAAAATGTCGCAGCTGGCAGATAATCTAAGGATACGAAGACTAAGCCCTGTGTGGCAGTGTAGTAGAAAAATCCGAGAATCATCAGCCGAAGAAAATTATGGCGACTGATATTCATAAATTCATGACGGCGAGTTGAGGATCGTAAAGTGACGGTGAGCAAAATCAAGGATGCAATCGTGTAACGTAGCCCTGCAAATAATAATGGCGGAATGTCATCTTGTAGCCCGACTTTGATTAATACCCAAGAAAATGACCAGATAATGGTGACAAAAAATGCGAGGAGTAGGGATTGTGGACGAGAAAGTGTTGACATAGA
>CAYGTY010000114.1:0-20083 GCA_964352825.1 uncultured Anaerolineaceae bacterium | reverse complement strand
CAAATACTCGCTTCAACTATCAAAATACCCGCTATCCGACCTTGTGTCACGTTTTTAGGGTCATAATGGGTTAAAAAGGTGATGTAAGATGGGGATGATGACTGGCGCATCGATTGTTGATCACACTTAGAAAGGAACATCATGATTAGTCTACAAGGTCTATTGCAAAACCGTTCACACCGCGACTTAGAGCTGATAGCACGTTCACATGGGTTGCCTTTCTCACGCCGTGACGCCAAATCCGTTGGACTCCAACACTTATCATATCGCCTGCACCATGGGGCGTATATCAGAGCTATCAAAAGACTAAACCCCAATGACACCAAGGCCTTACAAGCACTTGTTGCAGTTGGAGGGGCAATGGATGAACTTATATTCACGCGCCAGTTTGGTGTGATTCGTCCTTATCGTTCATGGCACAAAACTTTTGGCAAGACTAAGGATAATCCGCGTCATCCTTGGCGTTATCCCGCTACTATAGCAGAAAAACTCTATCAACTCGGCATGATTCATCAAGATGATGATGGTCAAATCGAACTGGTGCGTGAGGTGGCTATGGAATTGCCTCCCTTACCCGAACATCGTTTACCAATAATAAAAACACAATACGCCCAAGCTTCTATGATACTGACGGGGCGATCCTCACTGCTACGAGATATCGCTATCTTATTAGCTGTGCTGAACCGCACCAAAGCCAAGGCATTACAGGGTCGTTGGTTATCGCTATCAGTTCTGTATGAGATCAATGAAGGGCTTTATCAGCATGAGGCTCTTGAAAAGGTACGCTCAGAGTTACAGACAGGGCGATTACGGTGGTTACACTATCTGGCACAGGTCACAGGTTTACTGGATGTCTCAGAGGGGCGCTGGTTTATCACGCCCTTAGCATGGGATTGGTTGAATGCACCGCCCCAATTACGTTGGGATATGCTCTGGCACAGTGTTGAACATGATCTCTTACAAACATCGCGTCTTTGGGATCAATTTCGCTTTCCAACCATTGACCATTATAGCGCGCTCGTTCTTCGACATCTGGTCAATTCTTCTGCGCTTCATCAACAATTAAAAATCAAGGAGATTCTGGCAATGGCGGATCCCTACATATTAGAGATCCAACCGTATAACCTCGCCTTGTTCATTCGTGAGATGTTAACTTGGAGTGGGATGGGATCGTATCAGCAAGGTCAAATTGTTGGCTTACCGCGTCACTTATCCCCCTATATGCCCAGCCATCTTCACTCAAGTTGGCTCGACCGTGGTATCATTATTGAACTCTCGGATAATCCCTACCCCTTAGCTTTGACACGATTAATCTCATTTGCAACAATTAACGAATCATCAATACAACATATCGATGACCATACACATCAAGCAAAGTTCTATGTTTATATTGACCCAGCGACTATTCAAACTGCCCTTCAACAAGGTTATGACTTCGCTAGTGTTTTAAACATTTTGTTAGACATTACCCATACATCGATACCAGATGAGGTGATCGATTTACTGGCAGAATGGTTCCGACGGGCAAAACATATGACACTCAAACCATTATTAGTCCTATCATCCACCGATGACCATGATATTGAGTCGATTCATCGTGATTGGCGATTACGCGAGCATATGGCGGAGAAGCTATCATCCAATCATATTGCTATCCATCCTGATAAAGCGCATGATTTCATTCGCCGTCTATATCGTCGTAATCATGCTATAACCTCTTTTTTACCATCCAATATCGAAACACCGATTACCGAAACACTCAACCCACACATGATCGATTATATGTTACTCGCTGTTCGTAGTTATCAGAAGCTGACACAACATTATCCGAGTACTATCACAATCCCATCTGCTCTATCTGATTGGCTTCATCATCACACGACCAACCCTGCACATATTGAGGCATCAGCAGAGGCATTCATCCAAAATATACAGTCTGCTATCCCGTCACGGCTCACACCTCCTGATGCTATTCAGGATAAAACCACGGTTGAACGACAAGTGCGACTCGCCCATCACCATCACAAGCGTATATCCATCACTTACTATAGCCCCTACAGCGATGAAACCACGACTCGTACCATAAATATCAATGAGATTTACGAGTCAAATGACCTAACCTATATAGATGCCTTTTGCTTTTATGATGAAGATCAGCGTACCTTTCGGTTAGATCGGATTCAACGTGTTAATGAGGCTGAATCCGATGATGGGCGTATCGATTATGCTAGCTAGTAATCGTCCTGGACTATCAATTCAGGATATTTAAGATAGAGGCGTGTCATCCAATGAATCAACCGATAACGGATGCCATTCTTGGTGCTTTGTAAGTTGAGTGATGCACTAAAATCAAGATAGATACGTGTTAGGTGTTCAGCGACGACAGCTGACGAAATAAAGAGTTTTTTAGCAATTTCTTTATTGGTATATCCCTGTGCTGCCAGTTGTGCAACATCGCGCTGGCGCAGTGTTAAGCGTTGATAAAAATGTAATGTCTGTTTGAGGTAGATCGTATCTTGTTCTATCTGCTGTAAGAGGTAAGTGAGTAACACATTGGCTGTGACACTCTTTTTGCGATAGACATATAAGCAAGCCATAAATGCGAATTGCTCAGTTGGTGTACCTTCTGCCAGATTTTCTTCAGCACAAATCACAGCTTGTGGCAGGCTATAACTGATGAGCATGTTCCAAACATCTGGTAATAGATGACGCATGCTGTTGCCAACGCTACACCATAATCGATAGACGGAGGGCGAGACTTGTTTGTCAATATGATGTTGAAAATCCTGCCAATCTTCCTGCTCCATGCAAGAGATGCTCATAACGACTACTTTTAGGCTCTGCTCAAATGGTAAGGTTGCCAATCGCTGACATTGTCTCACAGGTTCAGCATCCATGTTAAGTATAAAGGCAGGATCACTGTCTGCCTGAAGAATTGTTGTCCATTCGGAGATGTTATTCATAATTTGTGCTCCTATCTGTGATTACGTTCAAGGCGATTAATGTGGGCATAGAGACAGTAGATACCCAGTTGCTGACGACGTCGTAGGGTACGTGGATGTGTGCTTGTCACCGCTCCTAATTGCGTCATCGTAAGGTTTAAATCTACCCGAACAACTCGCGCATATAACAGAGTCCATGCTTGCAAATAAACGGCATTTAGCGTGTATGCTTTTTGGATTTCGATTTCCGTTGTGTCTTTATTTGTTTTTGATGTCAGGAAGGGTAGCTTATGAATATCACGTTGATTATTCAATTGTTGGCAGATTAAACTTACAAGCCAGTCTGTCATAGCAAGATCACTGGACATAGAGTCGTACATTGTATAAGGAATGGATCGCAACTGAAAAAGTGGTGTAGTGGGTAAGGGTTGATTAAAATAAATGGCACGTAATGTGATTGATAGATCATATTGGGTGAATGTTATCATCAAAACTCTCCTTGTTATTTGCTATGACTTCAGCATATACAAGGTCAACCCGAAGGTTTTAGGGGTTATCCCCTAAGTGCTTAGGATAAAATTCTTCATGTTTCGATATATCATCAAAAGAGTATCGATAAAATAGATTTTGATTTTATATTATTATTTATGTAATACATAACAAATTTGTAATACAGATTTTGATGCACAAATCTTAAGTAAATGTTATAGTTCCTTAAGCATTAAGTTCAAGAATGGGTATAAGCATGATGTTATCACATCCACAACCTGTTGTTCATCGCCCAATTGGCTATGACTTTGCCTCATGGATATTGTGGTTGCGCCCTTATAAAAACAAACGGGTTCCTCTTTGGCTTGGGAGGGCAGCACAAGCACTCTTTTATAGCGAACTAAGTGGCATTCATGGTGAGCTTGCAACTTATATTCATGATATGTCATGCTTAAAACCGTTTACAGTCAGCAACTTAATGGGAGGACGTAAGATTGGAGACATGCAAATGCTGTCACCCGATCGCCTACTTAGATTGCGGGTTACATCGATGCACCCGCATATGACAGCAATTATTCACAATGGGATTCTGCCTTCCCTCAAACAAAATGGATTGTGTCTACATCATCAAGCGCTACGAATTGTGGGGATAGATTATGGTGCTGGGCGGTCTAACTTCACAACCATTGAACAATTGAGTGCATCTTTGCCCAATGAAACGCGAATTCGTCTCTGTTTTTTGTCACCTACATCTTTTAAGCGGACAGGAGATGATACTGGCTATTATGATCCTTATCCTCATGCTGAATTAGTATTTGGAAGTTTATTCCAGAAATGGCGTGATGCTACACCCTATCGCTTGTCACGGCAATTGAACCGGTCGATCTCTGAGATGATTGAACTCAAGTCAGCTGATATTCGGGAGCATACCATTCGATTTGCACGGGGTCAAAAAGGGGTTGTACCTTGTTTTACAGGTACAGCGACCTATGTCATTCACGAGCCAGAATCACACCTGCGTCGCCAACTTCAGCTATTGGCAAAGTTTGCAAGGTATAGTGGAGTCGGAGTTCAAACAACTGTTGGATTGGGTCAGGCAGACGTGATTTCATGAAACCTGTATTCTTTGCTACATTAGGTCAACGTCCTGAAGCCATCACGGTCGCCCTTGATAAGTTGTTACCTCAGCATCAGTATGAAGTCATTGGCATCATTCATACCGACCCGAATCATTCAGGTATTAGTGATGCACTAAATCGATTACGCCTCGTACTAAAGCACGATTATCCAAATTTGTTGATCGATTATTTTGAGGTCAGAGATATTGATGGTAATGGGTTAGTTGATATAGAAACAACCGCGAATGCCCAAACCTATTATCGTTACCTGATTGAAACCTTCATACCGTATCGTGAACAACGCATTCCGATTCATTTATTGGTAGCGGGTGGGCGCAAATCGATGAGCATCTATGCAACCCTAGCCGCTTCCTTATTGTTTGGTATTCATGATTTGGTGATGACGGTATTATCACCTCCATCGGTGATTGAAAAGCAGAACTTCCACGTTCCTACTCAAATAGCAGCCTCTATTCAAATTATAGAACTACCTATACAGCGTTCACGTCTACTGCCAACAGTGCTTGCTGATAAAGATGTGGAGTCTTTACTTAATTATCGTGTTGATCCGCGTCGCGATTTCCTTAATGCACTAACTGTGAAGGAGACCGGGTTGGTTGAACTGTTGAGACAACACCCCTATGACTCTAACATTGCCTTAGCAAAACGACTCAACAAGTCACCAAAAACAATCGAATTCCAGTTCAGCAGTATTTATAAAAAGCTCCAGTCTTCATTTGACCTTGATTTGAGTTCTGCTCAGAAGCGTCAGGCTTTATTAGATGTCTTAGATGGGAAAATTTAATTATTTGTCGGAGGAGAGCAGTTATGAAACATGTATTTATTTCATATGCACATGTGGATAAAGAATATGTAGAGAAGTCACTTATACGTGAGTTAAAGAATCAATATATTCCGTATTGGTATGATGAAGATTTACCAATTGGCGGGCGATGGGCAGAAGATATTGACCAAGCTATTAGCGAGAGTTTTGCCCTAATTTTAGTTATGACACCAGCCTCACGACAATCAGGTTATGTAAACTATGAATGGGCGTATGCCTTAGGCAAAGGAATAGAGATTGTTCCCATTGTCGTTGAAACACTAGATGTAAAAGAACCGAAAGATGATTGGCATCGAAAAATACTAGACCGTCAGATTGGTAAGCGTTATGACTTTGACAAGATGGTTTCACGTTTAAAAGAACTACAACATCCTATCCCAATCCATATCCCTAAACACCCGAATATCAGTGATATTCAATCCGTTTTTTCCGATTATAAAACCCAAGAATATGACAATCTGGCAGATATTGAATCAGGCTGTGTGGTGGCTATAACAGCAAATGAGGGTGAAGTTCAAAAGCTATTAGATGAGCTAAAAACATTAAAACCAGGGCAATGTTTAAACATCAAAGTTGTATTATTTACATTAGTGAAATCTGATCTCATTGGTGCGATGGTGGGCATTCTCGGGAAAAATCTAAAAATAAGTAACTTTGCAGGCACATTTAATGATGCTTTAGAACGTGCACTCGAAGAATTAAAGTAGTCAATAGAGTATGAAATTGTCCCAAGAAATGAAGACAGCAATTATGAGGATTTATAATGTCTAATTTACGATTGACAGTAGAAACATTGTCACCCTTACTGATGTATGGTGCAGATCAAGATGAACCTGAGTTACGTGGGTCATCATTTCGGGGCATTTTACGGTATTGGTTGAGGGCAGTATTGGGTGCAAGATATACGGATACCGCTGACCTATATCGGGCTGAAAGCGAAATTCTGGGTAGCACTGAAAAAGGGTCACGGATTGCAATTCGTGTGCAACAAAGTAAGGCAATGCAAGAGAAGGGTGCTAAGGGTGGACAATGGGTCTTACCAGAGCGTACCTCAAAGAACTGGAAACCGCGTTACAATGCTTTTCCTGCAGGAAGTGAGTTTCGGATTAACTTATCAACTCATCCGCTTGATGGCGCTCTGGTATTAGCGGAAGATAGCCCCCTTGTCAAAGCTATATTTTTGATGACCTGCCTCGGTGGTTTGGGTAGACGGGCACGACGGGGGAGTGGTAATTTGCGAGTGAAAAAGGTAGGTGGATATGAACCTGCTGAGGGTGGTTTACCTTTAGTGATATTACCCGATGATCGAGATGAGTTACGTGATTATCTGTATGTCATGAGTCAATTTATTAATGGTAGCCAACTTATCAGTCACCGTCCAAATTTTGCGACATTTGCACCCAATACCTGTGTCATTTTGTTAGGTAAAGAAAGTTATGGATCGGTAGAAGAGGTTTTCTCAAATAATGGTGATTTGTGGCGTACATCCGGTCCTTATCATCAATCAGGTGGTGTGTTTGGCGGAGTCAATCCACGTCGTGCGTCGGCAATTCATATGCGAGTGGCATTAACGCGTGCGGGTTATGTTCCGCAACAGACCATATTCTATAGTGGTAATGGGGCTTGGAATGAGATGAAGCGTTATATTTCGGACTGCATAAGTAGTGGTTTTGAACAGATTTATGGTGATGAAAGTGGGTGGCAATAATGAATTATCTTATTGTGCTGACAATCGGCCCTGTACAGAGTTATATCAGTCAGGCACGACGTACCCATGATTTGTTTCAAGGTAGTCGTATCTTGTCATATTTAGCGGGTGTCGGCGTATATGAGGCGCACACTTTAATTGGGAATGACGCAGTTATCTACCCACACCTACAAGGGGAAATTGATGATCCTTATGCGAGTATTCCCAACCGTATTGTCATTGCTCATAGCGGAGCAGAAGCCGATGCTGAGAAAGATGCAAAGTCGATTGCCGATGTAATTCAATTAGCATGGAACGATGTCTCTCAGAATACATTAGCTTACTTTATCCGTAAGGATGGAGATGATGAAATCACAGGTAGTAATGAAGTGGAATCTATCTGGGTTACCCAAGCTAGAACATGGCTAGAATGTTACTGGGTAGTTGTGCCTACAGATGAAGGCGCGTATTCAGCCAATATTCATAAGGCTAATTCTCAAATCGGTGCAAGGAAAATGATTAGAGATTTTTCCCAAATTGATGAAGTTGGACGAAAAGATAGCATCACAGGTGAACATGCTGTTTTACAGGACGACCCCGCACGGAAAAACGAAGTTCAATTCTGGAAAGATCGCAAAGCCGAGCAACGGAATCGTGCTTTATTAAGTAGCTCGGAGCGATTAGGAGCCATTAGTGCTATTAAACGCTTTGCTCATGAAGAACGCCCACGCGGTACTCATATCAACCCTGATTTAAAAATAGAGCATCGTTATCCTTCAACAAGTAGCATTGCAACAGCCTCCTTTAAATATGATGTATTAGTTGCGCTATATGATGATCGCGAAGGTGCTAGCGATTTACTCAAGGCGTTAAAAGATTTCATTCATGCTTTGATAGATTGCTATGATGGTGATGCTCATAGTTTGTTTTTCTCTAAAGATGGGAATTATAATCCTGAATATTTTCCTAAGATTTGGGGTATCCTGCCACGCGATTTAACTCGGAGGATACGAGTATCTTCAAATGTAAATGATGAATGGGATCTTCAATTCATGTGCATTGATGGCGATTATCTATTTGATGATACGCTGATTGTCAAAACAATAGAAGAATATCTGCCACCGATTGAGGCTGAGGGTGATGAGCTTAAAAAGCTAGAGAAACAGCGTAGACGATACTTAAAACCCAAAGTCGCCGAAGCACATAAAACCTTAAAGACTTTAATAAAAGTTGCATCAGCACCAAATTACGATATTGCCCCCCCTTATCCTTATCTAGCGATTTTGTCGATGGATGGAGATAACATGGGTAAAACAATTCGGAGTTTAAAGGGCATCCAAGCTCATCGGGCATTTAGTGAAACATTATCTATTTTTGCTAGAGATAAGGTTGGGAGTGTTGTACAAGACGATCATCTAGGGCGTGTCGTATATGCAGGTGGTGATGATGTCTTAGCCCTCGTCACTGTTCGTGATGCTCTGACTGTAGCGGAAACATTAAGAACTGACTTTGCTCATGCTGTTCGTAACTTTGAAAATCATGAGGATAAGCCTGTGACAGCCAGTACAGGGATTGCATTTGTACATCATACTCATGATTTACAGAGTGCTGTCAACGCGGCAAACACGGCACAGAAAAATATAGCTAAAGATGACGTTGGAAGAGATGCCATCGGGATTCGCTTATTACGTCGCTCGGGTGAACCTCGACAGATGGGCAGTAAGTGGGCATGGGATGGCGTAAATCTGGTTTCTCGTATTGAGCTTTTGATACATGTCTTTAGTAGTGGACAATTGAGTCGTAGCTTACCCAGTGATATTGAGCGAATCAATTATCAAATGGGTGGAGATGTGCCATCGGAGGCAAGAGAAGCTGAAATCAAGCGGGTTATCCATCGCCGTATGAATAGCGTTGAAGAAGGTTTAGAGATAGTCGAAGAGGAAGAGATTGTTGATGTCATTATATGGTTACAAACCTATACTCCCAATCTTTTGCAGGTACAGCACTGGGTTGAATTAGCCCGATTTATTGCACAAAAGGAGAGTAACCGATGACATGGTTTTCGATTCATCCACGGGATGTATGGTTATTTCGCGATGGTAAACCCTTTACTGCTGGTGAAGATAATCTGGCACGAAGCATGTTTCCGCCAACACCCCTCACTGTACAAGGGGCATTACGTCAAAAAATATCTGAAGCACATGATTTGAGTTATGGGGAGTATAAGAAAAATAAAAGTCCTAAAGCTCAAAAAGTCGGTGAGTATATAGGAACGGTTAATGCTCAAAAAGACGGGGTTGATACGGGTGCATTTAGAATGCGAGGTCCTTTTGTGGGTCTCATACCACCAGATAAACCTGCTGTTGCATTGCTCCCTTGTCCCGCTGACCTCCTAATGAATGAGGACTCGGATAATCTTATCATTACTCAGCCAGATGATAGCCTGTCAGTGAGTGATTTAAGAAATGGTGAAAATGTTGAATTGAACCAGAGCTTAGCTCATATCCGATTTGTGCAGGTATATAAAGATTATGAAAACATGGCTAATCATTGGATAACAGGTGAGGTGTTTAAGCAATATCTCGACGGGCAGGTGACAACTCAAATAGCGCCATCTCCTGAACAAATAGAGCATGGTGATGTTGACAGGTCAGATAACCATGATGTGTTCAGATATATTGGGGATAAACATGGCTATCAAATTTTCCCTAGTCATTTAGTTTTTGGTACACAAAATCGTATGGGTGTCTCGACAGATAGTGCAACCAGTTTCCGTCATGAAGGTCAATTGTATCAAGTGCAGTTTGTACGTCCAACACGTCATATTGGGTTATTGGTTGATGTTGGGGGCGGGCATGAAGCAAACCACATCACAGGTTTAATGACGATGGGTGGCGAGCAACGGGAATCTATTAATCGAGATGTTGATGTATTAGATTTTCCAGAATCACCATCTCAAATAACGGGGCGTTTCAAAATCATTTTCTTGACTCCAGCTTATTTTGAAGATGGGTGGCTACCTACAAATGGAGATTGGTCTCAGTGGTTCGGTAACAACGTTACATTAGTCGGCTCGGCATTATATCGTCCACAAAAAATTGGGGGATGGAGCAATGCCAAAGGTGGTGCGCGAGCTATGCATAATTATGTTGCACCGGGTAGTGTCTATTATTTCGAGACATCAGACACTGTTAACACATCAGAGTCTATAACACAAAATCCGCCTAATATTAAACACGCAAATTACATTGGCTTTGGTCAAGTTGCATACGCTAAATGGTAACTCTTGAGGAGAAAATAATGGAAACAAAACATAGTATTTTATATCTATATGCAGAAACATCCTTACATGCTGGTACAGGAGCTGGATTAGGGGCAGTGGATCTGCCAATCCAACGTGAGAAACACACCAACTACCCTATTATTCAGGCATCAGGCGTTAAGGGTGCATTGCGCGAGAGTATGGAGCATCGCTTAAGTAAAGATGAGGTAAAACAAATTTTTGGGGCAGATGCAGAAAGCCGTGACATTACTCATGCTGGTGCAATGTCGCCAAGTGATGCGCGTATTTTATGTTTCCCTGTCCGTGCATTAAATGGTGTATTTGTATGGGTCACGTCACCTGTTGCCCTCGCACGGTATCAGCGTGAGACAAACCTTGGCGGATTGCCTGAATTAGGGGACTTGGATTCCCCGATTGTGTCATCTGGTGCTTGCTTAGTGGGTAACGAATTGATGTTAGAAGAATTTGCTTATACTGCTGGCACGCACGAGATAGCAACATTATGGGCGGCACATATTGCGGATAATATTTATCCCAATACATCCTATTGGAACAAGCGACTCAAAAGCCATCTGGTTATTTTACCCGATAGTGAATTTCGTGATTTTGTACGCTATAGCACCGAAATAGTTACACGCATTCACCTTGATGATGAAACAAAAGTTGTCAAAGATGGTCAGCTCTTCACACAGGAATTATTGCCTGCCGATAGCATTCTCTATAGTTTCGTGCGGTTTACAGGGACGCGTGAGGATAAAGATGCACCTGATTATGATAAGTCGAAAACCAAGGATGCCTCTCAAGTTTATAGTCAACTAACAGATACAAATAATTGGATACAAATCGGTGCGGACGAAACCGTTGGACGCGGTCGTATGATCATGAGTTGGGTGGAGGTAGGCTAATGACAATTAGACAAACAACAGAACAACGGCGTGCAAAATCCGCATGGATAGATGTTGAAGATGTAACTGATAAAGATAAATATGGGACGCTCGCTCGCAAGCTACCCAGTATGATTCAAGTGAATGGCTTAGGGACGGCCCTCGCATTCTTATTGGCTAAAGGTAAAAATAAATCCAAAGATGGGCACATGGAAATTTATACTCATATCTCCAAATGGATTTTGCAAGAACTTGGATTAGATGGTAAATATACTAGCGGTTCATTAATGGATATGGTGCGTAACGAAGATATGCCAACTTATCGACGGGCAACTACAGAAGCTATTGAGTATGGGATTTGGCTCAAACGTTATGTTGAAGCCAAAGATTGGGGTAGTGATCAAGGAGCTGATTCATGAGTAATCAAGCCTTACCACAACAATCTCGGCAAACCATCGAACGATATTACGATCAATGTAAAAATCTCGGTTTAATTCTGGATAAATATGCACCATGGGATGAACAACGTGGACAATGGGATTTAATCATGCGGGAGTCTGTTCGGCGACGTGGACAAACAAGTATACAGGCTTTAAGCGGTGGGCAAGCAAAGGGTTTATGGCTTAGTACATCTCGGCAAGCAAAACAAGGAGAGTCAACATCTCTATTTGAATATCCGAGGGCTGATATGGAGTTAGCTCAAGCAAAACAGGAACGTTGGGTGAATCTTATCCACGCAAGT
The DNA here is from genome assembly GCA_964352825.1 of uncultured Anaerolineaceae bacterium. Taxonomy (GTDB): domain Bacteria; phylum Chloroflexota; class Anaerolineae; order Aggregatilineales; family Phototrophicaceae; genus UBA6055. Next base: position 8,094 of record CAYGTY010000114.1, on the reverse strand, counting down.
GGCGGAACAGGATTTCAGATACGTTTAAGCGAGCGGATGGCTGCAGGTCTTGGTGCATCCCATGTACTAGAAACTGGCTTGACGCTAGATCGTAATACAGGATTACCCTATCTACCTGGTAGCACGGTTAAGGGCTTAGCTCGAGCTTGGGCGTTGATTGAAGTCGCTTCTCAACTTGGGATTGAATTGAGAGAGGGTGACGATAGCCAACCACTGAATCATCTAGCAGAGTTATTGATGCAAGGTGATCCAATACCTTATGATAATTATCCTCATAAAGCTGATGGTGCTGATGTATTTGCTGATTATTTCCGATTTATCTTTGGCTCACAGGTAAATGCGGGGGCAGTTTGTTTCCTTGATGGGATTTATTATGGTCATGATGAACCGCTGTTTGCGACCGATGTGATGACACCCCATTATGTTGATTATTATACAGGCAATGGAAGCCGTCCCCCTGCAGAAGATGATAACCCAAATCCTGTTTCATTTTTAACTGTCGCTAGTGGGAACATATTTGCCTTTGGGATCGTGCCGAGGGAAGGGGCATTTGCAAACCTCAGGGTCGATAAAGAAGATATTCTTACTGCAGCACGGGATTGGCTGATTAATGGTTTATCTCGGTTAGGAGCGGGTAGTAAAACTTCGTCGGGTTATGGCTTTTTTAATCGGAAATCATCAAAATCAATTTAAGTATCCTAAAATAGACCACTCACATCTCTCTCGACTTATAGATGTGGCTGGTCTTTCCATTTTAGCAATCAATTAATCTAATACAGAACTTCTCTACTTTGGGTTTCAAAAAGGGTGTAAGCAGTCACGCAAAGAAGAATCATGATCACCGCAATGTTAGTTTCAGTAAATTCTGTGGTTGACTGCCTATATGTAGGCGATGGTTGACCGTGTGCAGACGCTCTATCCTCAATGCCCTCACTTTCACACTAACTGATACATACAAGCACACACTCAATGATGCTTTATTGGTTCAAAAATGCCTCAAGGGCTAACAAATACATGTGTATTTGTTCAATATAAAGAGCAAAGGCGCAGATCCAATCACACTTGAGGACATCCACTCGGTAAAGAAGTATCGGTCAGCACTCAATAGAGAGCTGATTCGACGACGAGCAGGCAAATACGGTCAAGTATGGCTTGCAAAACGGCTCAGTATCTGTGTCCGCACACTCCAGCGATACATCAAACTTGCAGTGCCAAAAGATTCTCTACACTACTGAAATCACGATAGAAAACATCCATCAGATTCCCACAAAATATCTAGTTAAACGAGCAGGCATCACGATTCAATATTGCTTTCTACAAGACGCAACAGCCAAACGCTACCCTCCAATACAAGCAATTGCTCGCAAACTACTGAGGCAGGGTATACTCGTCCAATGGATGCGACGTGGATGGAATATCTATTGGATAGGTGATAAAGCATCTCAATCGCACATCGTATTTATGCCAGAGATTGAACATTGTTATCAAACTGTTTGAAGGTAAGTCGGAATTTTCTAACATTCTTACAGAACACTTGTGCGTAATGATATTTGACCTCATAATAGTTTCAAAGTTGTTACATTAAGAAAAGGAATCAAGTAATGCTGACTGAACGACAAGAACGTATCTTGGAATTTATATATTGTTATGCCGAAAGCAATGGGTATGTGCCCTCTATCCGTGAAATCTGTGATAACACTCAAATCAGTTCAACATCGGTGGTGACATATTATATGAAGCAACTGGAATCAATAGGTTATCTTATTAAAGCACCTGTGAAATCACGCGCATATCGGTTAACGGATAATGCCTTATCCTTATTGGGTCATGCCAATCCAGAAACTGATATCCTGCGCTTGCAACAGCAAGTTCAATTCTTAAAAGCTGAAAATGCAAAATTGAAGCATCAGGTTGACATACAAACGATGCAATTGACTGAATCACCAATACTTCAAAAGATTTAAGAAATGAGATTTTATAGGTTGAAAATCTTGTTATCGTTGCGGGTGAGAATATACTCTTCCAATCCTCCATATGCCCCATGTATCCGTCTTGTCAGCCCGATGCGTCCTTTTCTGCACGTTTAATTCACACCCTAACACAGCACCCCACGCCTCAAAATCGCCAGCGATTTCGTCTACGGATTTGCATTGGGCTTGTGCCGTTGCACTCATAGCAAATCCGTGCCGCCCGATGGGTGAGGCGCAGGGAGCCCCGCTGTGTTCGCACGGGTGCGAAACGTGCAGATTAACAAAAGTACATCGGATGAACGATCAGACGGACACACCGTTACTCAGGTCACGTTTGCTTGAAAAGGCGCGACGTAATTCCCGGAGCCGATGAGCCCCGACGGACTCCTATAGCTGATCGCAATCATTTGAGGTTCCAACCCCGCCCCTGACAACTCGGTCAGGTGGTGCTAGCCGTCGTGGATGCTGGTGATTGTGACATCATCAGGCTGGAAAAGTCTACGTCTCGAGGTATTTGCTCATGCAAATCCGGGGCGCATTCAGGCGCGTGAAAAACGGACAGAAGCCAGTCACACAGGCAGATGTCCAGCACACATCGGGCGGTATTCAACTTAAACATTAATCGCATCTCATGGTCTTATCATGGGGTGCGTTTTTCATTTATGGAGGTCACTATGACTCAACTGACAACAGTTTTGATTGCAGGTAGTCGAGATGCAACACCTCAAATGCTAGATTATGCGCGTCGTGCTGTCCGACGGGCAAAGGAACGCGGTTACACGATTATGGTCGGAGATAATCCGCAGGGTGTAGATATGGCAGTCGTGCGCGAATGTCGTCGCTTACATATTCCAGTAACGGTTGCGGGTGCAGGCAATTTCCCGCGCAATAAAGGATGCAAACACGGCAGTTATGTCAAAGTCCACCGAGATACCTATCGCGCATCCAATGGTCATCTGCTCAATCGCTACACCGTCCGTGATCGTTGGATGGTGGACAATGCCCAAATCGGGTTGTTCGTGTGGAATGGTGATAGTCCCGGCACAAAATTGGGCTATGACTACATGATGTCTCGCAAGAAAGATGCTCATCTCATCAGCTTTGAGCATGAGGTACGGTCATGAATCACATCATTGCTATCCACACTTACGGCTCAAATCGTGTCAAATCTCGATTGACAGGTCAAACAGTCAGTGCTTACAAACAGGGATATACCTCTGCCACAAGTGCTGTTCTGCTTGCAGTCTATGGAAACAAAGCACGCGATGTGTCGTCCAAACACGCGACCTATCACTATATTCAGATTGATGCTGAGACAACTGTCCGACACGGGAATCTTCTGCTCAAAGTCACGGATGCTGAACTAGAACAAGTGCAAGCTATCACGCGACAAGTCCATCGTCCAGCGGTGTATCATTGGCAGAATGAGAGCTGGTTGGAGTTCCCCAATTTGACACACACTGAATATGCACCGATCATCGGGCGTTCTGGTCCGACGTTTAATCCAACTGGAATGCGGATTGTGCTTGCGTCAACGGGAGAAGCTGAGTCTGCTATCGACGGCATCACAGTTGAAGTCAGTCAGCGCAGTGAAAATGATAAACCTTGGCACTGGATAACTGGCGATACTTATCCACATCGAGAATTGCTCAAGCGATGGGGATGTCGTTGGTCGAAGAAAAGAAAAAGTTGGTATTTTATTGGCGCAAATTTACCAGAAGCGGTGCAAGCTCTGATTGATACTCACACCCCACCTGAGCCTGATGTCATTGAAGTACAATCATCAATTGATGACGATGATCCCTGCTCGATTGAAGAAGCCGAGGCGATTCTTGGTGTTCAGATTGCACCAAAAGTCGAAACACCGCCCGAACCACTGCCAGACGATGACCCCGAAGACATCCCCAAGATTCGTGTGATTAAACCCGTGTTGGAGCTGTCCGACGGCGATGAACCTGATGCGGTGGTCTCAGCCATTCGTCAGACAAAAGCGACTTCTATTCCAACCTTGCAACCACGCATCAACAGTAACCAGCGCACACTACACCATATCCCACAATCTGCTTGTGGTGAGTTGACAGGTAGCATCACGGGTAGCGTCTGGTGTTTCGGATATGCGACACATGATGGAATTTGTGTGTATGTGAATATGGGTGGTCCGAGGATGGCAGTAGAGGCGATTCGCGCTAAATTGTCGCGTGGAGAGATTGCCAATTGTGTGCCGTGGGATGCGCCCGCCATTGAATTGACCGCAGGTGAAGGCAACACGGGCATGTACAGCGCGTATATGCAGAACATTCCCGAAGCCAAGTTTACAAGTTTAATATTGTGCCATGAACAACTGACACAGCCGAACTACAATGGTGATAGCACGACCTTTATCTTCCACGTATCCGATGAACAGGCGATGGTACAACTCCGTCATCACATCACCCAACTGGTCAAAGTACCCGTGTTCCCTGACTGGACGGGCTACCTGTGGCAAGCGGGGCAATCCGCGATGCTGGTGCGTCCGACACGCAGCGCAGGCGGGCTGGATGTACTAGCCGTTGACCTAGACGTGGACTCATGGACACGGCTCATCACCGGCGGACTGAGTCAGGGCATTATCGCGTTACCGCAATAACATCACTCCTTGGTAACCTTTCCCTCGATATCAACAGTTTCTGGACCTTCTTGCATCATGCTGCAGAAGAATTCATAACCGGAAAGCCCCGATTCTTCATGTAGGATATACAGGTCTCGTCTGGATCGAACACCCTCAGGCCAAGGTGCATCCTGTGTGCAGACACTGCTACCACCAACTCCCTTCAAGGCATCAGCAATTCTCCGTCTGTGCCACCACATAAGCGTTTGTGGAAGTTTGTAGTCGGGGAAGAATCCTACATCCATCACCTCCTTTGGGTCTGCCTTTATCGTGCCGCCCGAAACACTGGCGGCGAAAACGGCAATCGATGTGTCCATTGGCGTCCATTGTGGCATGGAATAAAGACCAACCAGCCTCGTCAATCGCACTTCCAGTCCAGTTTCTTCTGCAACCTCACGGACAGCAGCCTGTGCTGGCGTTTCACCCGGTTCTATTTCTCCACCGGGGAGTCCCCACACCTCAAAATCCTTACGCTGAATCAAGAGGACTTCATGGCCACGCATGACCGCTACCTGAACACCTAATCCGCTCACCTTACTATCCCTCATTTCATCCATTTTGTAGGTTGACAAGGTTATTGCGTTAAAAATGCCCATTTTTCGGACATTTTGACACGGTTATTGCGTTACCAGTGACAAGGTTTTTGAGTAAATCCACACTTTTTGACAGAGTTATTGAGAGAATCCGCACCGATATTAGTCTCTTTTCCTCGTGAATGTCGGTTTCCGGCAATAAGTTTGTCACCACACGCAATATATCTGTCAACTGACATTTACATCAAATTCAACAACTTTCTATAAGGATTATAAATTATGGCGCGACAAAAATCCAAAGCCATCATGGGCTTTCTAAAAATCGACAACCATCATCACAATGCAATCATCTCACTCATTGCTCCGGCAACACCTGCTCATCGTCTGCTTGATCCTTTTGCTGGTGAAGGCGAATTTCTTGACGTGGCATCACAGGCATGGAACGTTACACCCTACGCCAATGAATTAGATGGCAACCGCGCACAACAATGTATCCAGCGGTTTGGTCCGAAACAAGCGGTGCGCTGTGATGTCGAACGGCTCATCGCCAGCAACAACGCCTTTTCAATCGGTTGGTACAATCCTCCGTACGACCATGATAAACTCGCGTCAGACAGCAAGCGGGTTGAATTCCGTTATCTGCGTCATGCGTGGAAATGGATTCAAGATGGTGGCATTGTCATGTGGTGTGTTTATCGAACGCATTTGACCGAAGATTCTATGGTTTTTCTCGCCAAACACAGCACACAGGTTGATGTGTGGGCATTGCCGGGCAAACATCTCGGTGAATACGATCAAATTGTGGTGGTCGCTATCAAAGGTCATCAACCCGATCCCGAATCATTGTATGCGAACATCCTCAAGCAGAAAGCACAACCACAAGTTCTGATCGTACAAGATGAACCGCGCTACAAGTTACCTCCGCCACCAGATAAATCACGTAAATTTGTGTTTGCGCCCGATATGATCGACGAAACACAGGGTTTGCAACTGATTGAGGTCAATGGCGCATGGAAGTCGAATGGCTTTCAGGCATTGCTGGAAGTCCCACCTGAACCTGAACAGATTGAACCTGTGGTTGCACCCCGTCCCGGTCATATGGCGTTGGTCTTGGCGGCAGGTGTGGCAGATGGCGCAGTCATTGAAGCTGAAGAATACGGCAAGGTAGCAATTCGTGGTAAGACACAACACGTCGAACAGGTCTCACGGGTCGATGTCGAAAGTGACCCCAATGACCCTGAACGACAGGTCAAGAAAACCACGATTCGACTCAAACCGACAACTACACTCACCTTGCTGGCAGAAGATGGCACGCTGGTCGAGATGGATGGTGACGATGCCTTACTGGACTTCATCACATCTAATAAGCAAGCACTCGCGAATTACCTCAATAATAAGTTTAGCCCGATGTATAAGTTTGACATGAATGGGCTTCAACGCTTTCTAGGTAAGGTACGACTTAAGGGGAAATATCCACTGTACACAGCACAGAAACACGTCATTGCCGCCATCACCAAAGGCTTTGAAAAGCGTGATAGTATCTTGCTCTCTGGCATGATGGGAACGGGCAAAACGGCGATGGGAGGCACGTCTGCAATAGCAATAGCCTCGGGTGCAGTCGAATCCATCGCCCATGATATGCGTGACGATCAGGTGATATTAATTGTGTCCCCGCCGCATCTGGTTGAAAAATGGAAACGTGAATTACTCAGTATCCATCCCAATATGATAGTCGAGCGTTTGGATAGACATGACGATGTCAAAGACTTTATGCTCAAGGCAACAAGCATGGGTGCAGGTATCCCGAAAATTGGACTCATCAAGCGTGACCTGACCAAGCTGGGGTGCAGTCGAGATGTAGCGGTTGTGTGGCGAAAAGAAGCCGTGGCACTATGGCGCAAAGATCAACCGATACCTGTTGGTTACGAAGATCATCAGCGCATCACCAAAAAGAAATTACCCAAGTGTCCGCATTGTGGTTGTACCGTCATGCAAGAGCGCAAGGGGAACACCGTGCCTGCATCGGAAAGCTGGCTTAAGTCGGGTAAACGTAATTGTTCCAATTGCAACACGCCCCTATGGCAAGAAGCACGAGATCGTGGTTCACAACCCAAACCGGGCTACAAATACCCGCCCAAGAATCCCCGTTATCGTTTGGATAGCTACATCAAGAAGATGTACAGTGACCGTGTCTATCTGCTTATATGGGACGAGATTCATGAAGCAGCGTCCACAACAACGGGCAATGGTGAGGCATTTGGACGCTTGGCAGGCATCGCCGATAAAGTGCTGGCAATGACCGGAACACCCTTCAACGGCAAGGCATCGTCACTGTTTAACATTCAGTATCATCTGAATCCACGTGTCCGACAACGCTATAATTGGGGTGGTGCGAATCGCTATGACCGTAAAGAACGCGGTTCTCATAGCTTCCAAAAACTGCTGGATGGCAACAGCAAACAACGGGGTCGCGCTGAATCGCAGTGGGTTAGCGATATGGGGGTAAGGGAGCAGGTTGTCGAAGAGCGTCCAACCTATGATGCTGTGACAGGCGCATACACAGGGACATCGACCTATGAACGCCCATACGAGGAAGCACCGGGTATCTCGCCCTTGCTAGTTGCTGAAGTGCTGGATCATACGATATTCTTCAGCCTTCAGGATCTTGGTAAGGCGTTGCCGCGCTATGAAGAAATTGCTTTGCCTGTTGAGATGGATGCGGATACCTACGACGAATATGACCGTACCCGTTCTCTGCTCAAGGATTATTTGATTCAGCGAAAATGGGAGGGCGATAATTCGTTCAGGGGGGCATATCTGCAATGGTCGCTGGGTTGGATTAATGCGACGTTTCGTCCGATGGAGGTGATTCACAATATCAAACATCCCATCACAGGCGAGAAACATCCGCATGTGGTCACGACCATCCCCTCATATGGCGAAG
>CAYGTY010000113.1:5977-20097 GCA_964352825.1 uncultured Anaerolineaceae bacterium | reverse complement strand
ATCCCTTAATGGTGCGAGTCAAACAAAGCTGACCTTCTGTCGCGCTTGGTCACAGACCTAAAACTAGCGGAACCCTAGCGACCCTTCTGTTGATATGTGGAATCAATATAATCGAGTCTATTTATAATTGCAAGGAGTTATTACGTTTCTCAGCTTGTCTGACGAGAGGGGTAACCCTTGTTCCGATGAGTTCGATTGACTTCATCATCTTATCATGAGACATCCCCGGATTATCCATGTTGAAGGTCAAGCGTTGCAACCCACCTAATGCCTCACTATGGCTTATAATCTTCTCTGCGACTTCTTCTGGATTGCCAACCAACAATGCACCTTTTGGACCAACCTGTGCATCAAATCCTTCACGAGTGACCTTTCGCCAGCCTCGCTCTTTACTGATGGAATTGAACATCGTTGCATAACCTGGGAAATATTCATCATGTGCTTTTTGAGTTGTTTCAGCGACATAACCTAATGAATGCAAACCAACGATCATTCCCTCTGGTGGATGCCCTGACTCAATATATGCTTGACGATAAGAATCGATGCGTGACCGAAAACGACGTGTTTCGTCACCAATCACTGCTGACATTAGACGAAGCCCTAGCTTACCTGCACGGATGAAAGAACTGGGTGTTCCACCGACACCAAGCCACACGGGGATAGGATCTTGCACTGGACGTGGGTAGATAGGCTGATTATTGAGTGATGGGCGGAATTTCCCAGACCATGAAATGATTTCCTCATCGCGCAATTTTAATAACAAGTCAAGTTTCTCAGCAAAAATTCATCATATTGATCGAGGCTATACCCAAATAATGGAAAGCCATCCGTAAATGATCCGCGCCCTGCGACGATTTCAGCACGTCCTTGCGAAATAATATCGAGTGTCGCAAAATTTTGAAATGTAACAACGGGGTCTGTCACACTGAGGACTGTCACCGCACTTATCAACTTGATATTTTGTGTGCGTGCGGCGGCAGCTGTCAGAATAAGTGCCTGCGCGGAATCCAAGAATTCTCTGCGGAAATGTTGACCAATACCAAAAACATCAAGCCCAACTTGCTCTGCTAGTATCATTCGTTCAAGTAACTCTTGCATTGCTTGGATACGGGTTTCTGGTGTGCCTTGTCCATTGGTCAGTATATTGCCAGCAAAGCTATCTATTCCGATTTCCATATTGTAAACCTTAGCTAGTATATTATGCTTCTGTCCATTCTGGGTCAGGGGTAATATCTGCTGCTGGTGGTGGTCCTGGATCATCCATACCCGTACTCGACATAGTCATCAAGGGTTTGACGGTCATATCACTGTCACAAGCGATTTGACAACTTAGGCGAAATACACCTAAGTTCTCTTGTTCTTGGAGTTTATCGCGTTCTGCAACCGTCATACGTTTTGGCTCACCATCACTAATTTCGATGCGACAGGTAGTGCATTTTGCATTTCCACCGCAACGGTGCAGAATATCGATTCCATTTTCTTCAATTGCGAGAACAAGCCGTTTGCCATCAGCAACATCAAAAGTCCCTTGATCTTGAATTGTGAGTTTTGCCATAATTTAGCTCCTTTGCGTAGATACAATAGTTGATTTTAGCGATAACGGCAGAAAAACGACAAACAACAAAGTAGCTAAAGTGTTGGATAAGCAACAGAATCAGAAATGTGTTGCCAAAAAGATGAGAATTTACTTATCTTGCTACCGACTATTCATATTTATTGATACATAAATCTCAAAATAGGGGCTTAATTATATCTATACTCACGACCAATTAGTGAACTTCATAACTTGCTATCGTACTGCTTTTTTGCTAACGTTTGATTGTTACTCAACCAAGCCATTTAGGTAAACTATGACTGAACCGACCATCCTACGCGACCGCACTGACGATCACATCGAAGTCCTCACTTTTAATCGCCCTCAATCGCTCAATGCACTCGACATCTCCACCATGCAAGCCTTTGCGGATACCATTGATGACCTTGCACAAGATGATGACTTACGGGTTTTGATTTTGACGGGGGCAGGAGATCGTGCGTTTTCCAGTGGGGGTGATTTAAATGACCTTGCTGACAAAAGTACCGAAGACGATGCCCGACACTTCATTACAATCATGGGCGATGCACTATTGAAGATGGAGCGTTTACCTGTTCCTGTGATTGCGGCGATTAACGGCTATGCTCTGGGTGGCGGTAGTGAGATTGCACTTGCTTGCGATATGCGAATCGTGGATGAAAAAGCACGATTGGGAATGGTACAGATGCGGATGGGTGTGACCCCAGGGTGGGGTGCAGGACAACGTTTGATGCGCTTGGTTGGCTATCCGCGCGCCATGCAGATGTTATTACGCTCGCATGTCATGCACGCACCAGAAATTAAAGATCTTGGCTTGACGATGAAGGTTGTACCAGCTGGGTCAGCACTAGAACATGCTCTTGTATTTGCCCGACATATCGCACAAAGTCCACCTGAAACTGTGCGTGGCATTAAGCAACTGTTGCAAGCGGGTTTAAATTATGAGTATGATGAAGCTCTGAAAATTGAACGTGATATTTTCCCGCCACTGTGGGCAGGAAATGCACATAAAGATGCTGTTGAGCAATTCCTCATACGGCAACGTGAATATGAAGCTGAGAAAGCTAAAAAACAATCGCCATAAATAATCAGATGGCACATTCAACTTGGGAGAAAAAGAGAGATGTCTGCATTTTATACAACAGTTGCACGCTTTTATGACGCTGAAACAGGTGACAAAACAGATGACCTGTTGCTCTATAGTCAATTAGCTGAAGAATATGAGGGTGAGATTTTAGATATTGGTTGTGGTACAGGGCGCGTCTTGATTCACTTGGCACAAGAGGGGCATACTGTACATGGGATTGATAATGACCGTGCCATGCTCGACCGTCTCGACCGTAAATTGGAGTATCTACCCCACTTAAAAGAGAATATCACTTATTATGATGGTGATGTTTTAACTTATGACCTTGATAAAAAGTATAGTCTGATACTCCTCACCTATAACGCTTTGATGCACTTCCAAGACCAAGATACACAGATACAATTACTGACACAGTTGCGTAAATGGCTGGCAGATGATGGGTTACTCGTGATTGATTTGCCGAATGCAGGGGATGTCTTTGCATCACAGGATACGGAAGCGGTATTGATGGAACGCACTTTCCTAGAGCCAGAATCTGGACATATGGTGATGTTGCAATCGGTGAGCTATCTTGACCGTATGACACAAGTTTTGCATGTGAACTGGATATATGATGAGATTGATGGTGATGGTATTGTCCATCGGATGATTGCCCCCCATCGTTTGCGCTATTACTTCCAATCTGAGATAACCTTATTGCTTAAGATTACAGGTTTTGATGTTTCAGCAATCTATGGCGATACTGATGAAAGCGAATTTGAAGACGGTTGTGAACGCATGATTGTTTATGCGACATCAGCTTCATAAACCCTACTTTTACCCACTGTTTTAAATTTCAGTGTAGACAGTCCTCATAATCAGAGTAGCATAGATAAATATTATATGCTGTTTGTGTAAGGTGAGGGCTGTTTATGCGCTTTGTACTCTATTTACCACTATTATTGATGTTATCTGGCTGTCTTTTTCCAGCAGAGATTGCTCCTACAATCACTCCCACCCGCGGATTATCGGCACCAGCATTAGAACTAAGCCCGTCACCTGTGATTCGCTCATCAGATGAACTTTACCCAGAAGATGAGGGCATATTTATTGGGCAAACCAATCCAACACAAGCGGCATTACCTGTCGATTCGGAAGCTGTACCAGTTCCTCATGTCGGTGAAGAGAATATCATTGATATTGTTTTGGAAGATGGAAGTATTTTACAAGCGGAGTTGTTTCAAAGTGGGGATGCAAGGAAAGCAGGTATCTTGATTGTAGGTATCGACCGCGCATCATGGGGAATACTTCCTCTGGAATTACAAAATGCTGGCTTTACGGTTTTGGTGATAGAAACAGGTCTTATTCCAATGGCGAGTTCTGTTGAGACGATGCTCAAGACATTTATTAATCTTGGTACGGTTGACCCTGCGCGGATTGGTGTTATCGGTGAGGCACAAGGAGCAGACATTGTGATGCTGGCATGTGCGTTTGATGAACTCTGTGATGTTGTCGCTTTATTAAGTCCACTGTCTCGTGATACCTTGCTCAATACCATACCCAGCTATGGTACACGCCCCTTATTATTGGCAACTAGCAATCAAGACCCTGAATCTTATCCAGCGACTTTAGCCCTTTCCCAGACGGCGCAAGGGGAAACACGCTTTATTGAGGCAAGTGCTGGACGTGGGTCAAGTCTATTACAATTTCAGCCTGAACTCATTAGCGAACTGGTTATCTGGTTTACGACCTATTTGAATCCCTAGAATGAATGACTACGCTAGCTAAATTCATGAAAAAGATATGTGGATGTTTTGAACCTTGTTTTTAGTTACCACTCATTTGCGTAATGACTGTTTTTAATTCCCGAATTTGTATCAATTTCAAGAATATCATTTTTGACAGTTAAAATTTTGGTATATTCGGATTAATATAGGCTTGTATATTGTATACAATCGACTTTGAGGTGATATGGATGGCTGATTTAAAGAACAAGTTTGGGATTATCACGGGTGCTGCGGAAGGTTTAGGCAATGAGATTGCTCGTGCCTGTGCTAGTGAAGGTATGAAACTGGCACTTCTGGATATACAAACCGAGAAATTAGGAAAGTTAGTAGATGAGTTCCGTGCTGATGGGGTGGATTGTCTACCAATTATTGTTGATTTATCAGATGCAGAACAAACACAAACTGCTGTCCAACAGGCACTCGATCACTATGGAACACCGCGTGTATTGATTCATAATGCTGCTGTCCTCAATGAAAGACTGTTTAAAGATGTGGTTTTTGAGCAGTGGCGTACCGAGATCAATATTATTTTGCAGGCGGCGTTTATCTTGAGTAAAGCGGTCTGGCAACCGATGATTGATGCAGGCATTGGCAGTATCATTTTTGTATCGTCTGGTTCTGCTCTGAAAGGCTTCCTCAAAGAATCGGCTTATTGTCCCGGTAAACATGGACAAGAAGGCTTGATGAAGGTACTTTCTATGGAAGGTGAACCTCATAATATCGCTGTGAATACCTTCACAACAGGCGCACCAATCGATACACCGATGTCCCGTGGTCACTACACCGAGGAACAACGACAAAACTGGGTTGATCCTTCTCAACTTGCTCCAGCTTTCCCTTGGTTAGCCAAACAGGATTTATCAGTACATACAGGTGAACGCCTCAATGCTTATGCGTTATCGCAATGGTTGATACATGGTGGCGAAAAACCAGATTATGTAACTTAGGCTTCATCGGGTTAGAAATATTAACTCGTTTTTTTATTGACCTTATCTCTTATTCAAATTTGAGATTTTAACAGGAAAGAGTACGATATGAGCACCATATATGAATCCATAACATGGCACGAAACCCCTATAACTGCTACTTCTGCTGCACGCCATATCCCCTTGGTGTATGGTGAGGTTGGTACAGAAGGGACACGCATCACACTGATTGCGGGAACACACGGTGATGAAGGACCTTGGTCGGCACTAGCTATGAAACAGTTATTACGTCATCCGATCGAAAGCCTCAAAGGTCGTATTCGCGTGATTCCTACAGCTAATGCACTCGCTGCCGAAGCCAATACCCGTAACTCCACCATTGATTCACCGAATGGGTTTGATTTGGATAGTTGTTTTCCGGGAAAAGTGGAAGGCTCACATACCCAACGCCTTGCTGGACATCTTACACCATTACTAGAAGACAGTGACGTTATTATTGATTTGCATGGTGGGGGTAGCTGGTGCGTAAATGCCTTTGTTAAACGCTTTGAAGGGTCAGAAGATTTAGCAACAGATATGGGCGCACCCTTTATTACTAACGCTCCCAATAAACCCGGTGGACTCACGACTTATGCGCGTTCATTAGGCATCAAAGTGGTTAATGTTGAGGTCGGTGGACGCTCAGGTACAGAAATGTATTGGTTAAATCAGATTGTGATTGGCATGGAACGTGCTTTATATAATATGGATGTATTGAGCCTCGATACGCCACCATCAGCACCTGAACCTGCAATTGAAGTCAGTGGTACATCTGCAATGCGGGCAGAAGTCGGCGGAATTTTTGTACCGACGCTCGATGATAAAGCTGTCGGAACGGTTGTACCACAGGGTACGGAGTTAGGTAAAATTTTAGATTTACACACATTAGAAGAACTACAGGTCTTTACTGCACCCTATACGCAAACAGCCATGATGTTATTGCGCCCTGAGATATGTGTGGTTGAAGGGTCTGGCTTGACGTATGTCGTTGCTGAGCCTGTATAAAGCGATTCAGCTAATTTTTGCATGAACTGATGTGATACCAATAATCTATAGATAAGTATTCGGGGCTTTTTATATAAGTCCCGATGTTTATATTGGCAACACTAAAATCGCTTGTCGTAACTTTGTTGACACTGTAAAATGAGTGAACCAAAGTAACACATAGCGATTATTATAGATAAACATGGTTGCTATATCCTTTCTCAAATTTTTTACTTGCAGGTACTCTCATTTGGTTACGATGAAATGGCAATACTATTTATTCCTCATATTGATTGTTTCGGCGTGCCAACCACAGGCTACTTTTCAATCTATGCCGACCGAAATCCCATTCCCGACGATGACAGCGGGCAGTGCCTTTGATGGCGATTTACCCTCCAATGATATTATCGTTGGCGAAAATCTATTGGCGAACCCAGCAACCATAGAAGCCAATGTTGCCCGCCCATCGCCGACACCCAATTTGCGCTCCTGCCCAGCACCATCGGGTGGACTATCCTTAACTGTCTTGCCGACTGTCCCTGCGGATGCCAATCAAGCGATTGCTAACTTCCTGACCTTAGGTGGCACATTAACCGACCTTGAAGACCAGCTACTCAATGATTGGGAAGTGCTTGGTGATGAGGGCTATATCCGCAGTGATACGGATATGACAGGGGAAGGCACACCTGATATTATTGTTGCTTACACAGGACCGACGGACTTGGGTGTATTGAGTATATTCACCTGTAGTAATGGTGAATATATCCCGCGCTATCAGATTGTGAGCGAAGGGGAAGCACCGCCTAATTTAACGTGGTTAGGTGACATCAATCGCAATGGCTTAAATGACTTGGTGTATAGTGCTTATGTCTGTGATGAAGATGACACTTGTGAATATACGACGCAGATTGTTGCGTGGGAACGTGACCGTGGACGATTTGTCAACTTAGTTGATGGACGGATGGATAGTTTCACGATTCCTAATTTGAATGATATTGATAATGATGAGGTCGCAGAAATTGTCCTCTCACTGGATAATCGTGGAACATCGGCAACAGGTCCTTTGCGGACAGGTGTTAATATCTATGATTGGAATGGCTCTGTATACACCCTGTCGATTATTCAGCTTGACCCACCACGTTATCGGATTCAACTTGTTCATCAAGCTGATAGACTCTTTGGACGTTTACAAGCTAGGGAAGCCGCTGACCTTTATCTACAATCCTTAGATGAAGAAGCTGATTTACGCTATTGGTTCAATAATGGTGAAACGGTGTTAACAGCTTATACGCTCTATCGCTTGATTTTGACTTATACCTTCAGTGGTGATTTTGACAGACGCGAAGATGTAATTTTAATTTTGGAAGAAAATTATCCAATTGAAGCCGATACTGACCCTGCACGACTACCTGTTTATATCGAAATGGCGTATGCCTTTTTATCAGGTTGGGATGCAACTAATAATCTATCGAATGCTTGCCAATTGGTGCAAGGTGTAATTGATAGCCGTCCTGAAGCTATCGAATTACTGAACCGTTATGGGAGTCGTAGCCCGCAATATACCGAATCTGATTTGTGTCCATTTTAAATTCTTAACCGATTTATAAAGTAGAAAGTGAAATACTGTTATGCCAGAGTTGTTAGATTATTTTAAAAACCGTGAGTCCGCGATGGTTAATTTATTAACCGAAATGGTGAAGTACGAATCCTTCACTGGTGATAAAGAGATGGTTGATAAATTGGTTGATTTTCTTGTTGACCAGTTTAAGTCTCTTAATGCGGATTCGATTATGCGCTATCCACAAGAAGAATATGGTGATTTCTTACTAGCCAAGTGGAATGAAGATGCTGAAGGTAAACCTATTTTATTTATGGTGCATATTGACACCGTGCATCATATTGGCTCACTAGCCAGTATGCCGATTAAAACCGAAGAAGGTCGCCTATATGGACCGGGTGCGGTGGATATGAAGGGTGGGGTTGTTATTGCACTCGAAGCAATTCGTGGTTTGCAAGCATTAGACCAATTCCCGAATCGCCCAATTCATTTCCTTGTGACCACAGAAGAAGAAGTCGGTAGCCCGATGTCCGAAGCGATTATCAAAGATTGTGCCGAAGGTTGCGAACTGGTTTTAGTCATGGAACCTGCCACCAAAGAAGGGGCAATCAAGACCTCCCGTAAGGGTGGGGGTAAATACACCTTGATTATTGAAGGTAAAGCATCACATGCAGGGACAGCACCACAAGAAGGTGTGAATGCAATTATCGAATTTGCTCAACAAGCTCTCGAAATCAACCAACTCAACGACCTCAAAAACGGAACATCCGTATCCCTCACAATGGTAGATGGTGGAACGGCTGGTAATGTGATTCCTGCACGGGTTCAAGCGCATATTGATACACGCTTTTATTCGATGGAAGCAATGGATAATGTCCATGAAGCACTCTCCAACCTCTATCCAAAAATCCCAGGGTCAAAAGTTGAATGTATCAAAGGTAATGCTCGTCCGCCAATGGTGCGTATGGATGGCGTATATGAACAAGCCGAAGCCATTGCAAAAGAGTATGGTGTAACCATATATGAAGGCTCTACAGGGGGTGGCTCAGATGGTAACTTTACCGCCGCGATGGGGATTCCTACCTTAGATGGACTGGGCGCACATGGTGATGGACTTCACGCTCCTCATGAACATGTCATCATCAGCAGTTTGCCACGTCAAGCAACCATGATTGCAGGTATTTTGTTAGATTGGAACAAGTCTGATTTATAAACTTTTGTGAGTTTTTCACAATACCGGGTTGTATCTCTTTGTTAAAAATTTCTCTGTTTCTGAGCAGTTTAGACGATATGCTTATAAGTCATATATTGGACTGCTCAGGAACAAACTCATATGGAACTTCTTTTCTTCACCGCATTTGCGATGTCAATTAGCTTTGCTATACAACCGGGGGTGATTGGTTTTGAATCACTACGGCGCGGTATATCCCATGGTTGGACAGCAGCATTACATGTAGAATTAGGGTCTCTTGTGGGTGATGCAACATGGGCATTGATTGCTTTATTGGGTGCATCTATTTTGTTCCAGAATCCGATTATCTCATTATTGCTGGGGGTATTTGGCTGTTTCCTCTTATTACGCTTTGCATGGGAAGCGTGGCAAGCCTCACGCGGTGATATGGAAATGGGTAAAGAAAATGCAACCCAAGAAAATCACTTTGTCGCTGGTGCAATGTTATCTCTCTCTAACCCTCAAAATATAACCTCTTGGCTCGGCATGAGTGGGACAATCATCGGCTTGGGTTTCCTCAACCCACAACCTGTTCACCTCGCTGTATTTTTTGCTGGTTTTATGATTGCCCAAGTGTGTTGGTGTTTCTTCTTCGCGACAGTTGTTGAATATGGTCGCCGTGCTTTAAATCAACGCTCATATCGGCTCATTAATATGGGCTGTGCCGTTTTCCTCGCTTATCTAGGTGTCGCCTTATTTGTACAAACGGTGCAGATGGTCTTTGTCTAGCGATTTAGATACTGACCCTCGTATGCTCGTATAATTTGGAGGACTGTGACCTGTCTCAGCCGAATATATAATAAGAAATTTCCTCGAAGTTATTTAGATGCTCTACGTCGTTATAAGGGTTTTTAAGGGTTCACATAGTGTGTATTCTTGATTAAGATTCAAACACGCTTACATATTAAGTAGCTGGTCGAAAGAAATTAAAATTTTGTAGGGTTGATGCCGAGCCATCAACCGCTTCGGGCGCAGACATGGCAACGCCCCTACATTCAATAACATATGACCACTTACTTAAAATCACTTGCACCCATTAAATCTGTGATATGGAGATTAAAATGACTGGACTCACACCCGATTATTCAAACTATTTTTGGCAAGGCGAAAAAATAAGACTGCGTCCATGGCGGATAGACGATGCTGAGTTGCGTTTTATAACATCTTTAGACAGTCCAACACTAGCATTTCATCAAGACGGCATTGAATTACCGACGACTGTAGAACATCAGAAAGAGTGGTTAGAGAAAGTCGTTAGCGGTGAGAACGACAGTATGATTCGCTTCGTTATGGAAAACATGGACGGTGATACCATTGGGTGGATTACATTACATAGTCGTGATCAGAAAAATGGGACTTTTGGTTTTGGTGTGTGTGTTTACCGTGATTATCGAGGCAATGGCTATGCTGTTGATGCCGCGCGCATCATACTTAAATATGGTTTTTGGGAACAACGTTATCAAAAATGCAACTCTGCATGTATTAGTATCAATGCCGCATCGATTCGGATACATGAGAAACTCGGGTTTATAAAAGAAGGACAAATCAGACGGAGTATGTTTTACAATGGAGCATACTGTGATGATCTATTATTTGGCATGACCCGTGAAGAGTTCGATGAAATCATGAAAGCATAAAACTATCGTAGTTGCCAGCATAGTAGCTTGGGTAATCTGCTTGCTGGCTTTCTTATTGCCATCAACATTAAGTGAGTGGTTGTTGAATAGGAACAGCCCGACATAAATATGACGGCACATCATAGCGTTGCCCATTGCTATTCGAGATAACCCCCAACCAGCCATTACTATATACATAAATGACTTGATAAAGACCGCGCTGTGCATCGCAGTATGGGGTTGTAAGGCGCACGAATTGACCACTCTGAATGGCGTTAGCATTGAGCATAATGGTTCTCCTATAATGTTGTGATGTCGCGGATTAACAACCTCTGAGGTGTGAGGTTTGTTGGTGTTTTGTTATGCTTCTATTGTAGCACAGATGGTCTAAGTTTGTTGGTTAGAATTAGGTTCGGTTTTTGAGTTTAGCTACTTTTAAAGTGTCCATTCTCGGCAACCACTTGACCACGCTTGACAACATAACGCGGAGTAGGGCGTTCAACCACAGCTTCGGCAGGAGTCGCGCCAGCAATCACGATGAAATCTGCATTTTTACCAACTGCTAAACCGTAGTTATCGTCCTTCATGACCTTTGCACCACCATAGGTTGCGACATTCAGCAAAAACTCGACATCTTCATCACGACGGAATCCACAGCGATAGCCTAACATCCGCACACGGTCAAGCATATTGACGCTGTTATAGATGCCCCATAAATCATGAACGCCGTCTGTCCCTGTACATAAAGTCACGCCTGCCTCATAGAGCTTTTTCAGCGGTGGAAATGCTGATGTGCCAGACCCCAGTGACATAATCGCAATATCGTTATCGAGCAATAAGCCAATGAGCTTGTCGAGGTAGCTGTCTTTGACCATTCCCAAGCAGAAGACATGACTAATCGTGACCTTGCCTTGTAAGCCTAATGCCCGTGTACGGTCAGCAATTAATTCAACCGATAATGCGCCCAGTTCAGCAGGTTCATGCAGGTGAATATCAACTTCCACGCCATAACGGTCTGCAATATCAAATACAGTGTCGATATGTTTAGCTGGGTCGTGGTCAATGGTTGAGGGGTCGAGTCCGCCGATTGCTGTTGCACCCATCTTGACAGCTTCTTCCAGTAGCTCAACTGTGCCTTCACGAATCAACATGCCACTTTGTGGGAAGGCGACAGTTTGCAGTGTGAGTTGGTCTTTGTAGGTTTCGCCTGTTTGTAAAACACCTTCCCAATGCTTGAGTCCTGCATCGGTATCAATATCGACATGGGTGCGAATATGTGTGACACCGCTAGCAATTGCCATTTCGACCTCAATTGCGGATTGTGCGCCTGTATCAATATTCATCTCTGCACGGACGCGACGTTCATTATCGACATAATCTTTAATGCGTCGAGGTTCAGGTACGGAGTTGGGTCGCCACGGTAAGCCCAGCAGATTTTTATCAATATGCGCATGAGCATTGACCAAACCTGACATCACCATCAAGCCCTTGCCATCAATCACAGTTACTCCATCAGGTGCGCTGATATTAGCTTCCATCTTCGCGATTTTGCCATCTACAACAAGAATATCAACAGCGGATTGTCCCATTGGACGGACATTTTTGAGGAGTAGGTTGGACATAGGATTTCCTTTTTATATGATAGCGACCAGATATAGAGAGAGTTTATTGAATTTCTGATGTATAAACAAGTAAATAGCTTTGGGGTATGCCATGCGAAAACGAAAAAATGGTGAGCGAAGATATTGGCATTGGTTAAAACGCGGGCTGTTGAGCTTAGTTGTTGGGGCGATTTTGATACTTTCCATGCCGACACTCTATGCCTTCATCACATATTATCATGTGCCTGAAACTGAGCTAGATTCTAATAGTTCATTGAGAATCATTGAGGATGAATTATGTAAATTTCACCCTATTGATAGGTCTTTAGTGCTTGATGACCTCAAATATAAAATAATGATTGATAGTGTAGTTGTTCCATATCCTGAGATTACTGTAACAGAGGTATATACTATTTATGATTTGCTGTCTCCTCCAACATTCTATTATGTCTGCACGACTCAACCTAATTTAGCAGTTGGACAGCATGAATTTATTCTCTTTAGTTATAATGTTTATAGCTTCCAATGGGTAGCTCAGACGAAATCAATATTCACTGTTGATGAAGCAGGGAATGTGACCGATGACTTCAATTAACCTCGCTATACGTAAAACTATCCTCTTGGCATATTCTTCCCCAAGACAGGTACAAGCATGGCGCGTTGACGACCATCTAAATTAAACAGAACCATCGCTTCATCGAGGATGTCGCGCAGGTCTTGACCCACATCAGCTAAGGATTCATCGTGTGCTTTTTGACTTGTCCACAATTCCTGAACCCAGATTCTTGATGGATTACCTTCTTCTGTTGAGATGGTGAAATAGATACAGTCGTCTACGTTTTCCAGATGTTGGGCGATGTGAGTCAGTAGGTCAAACAGCTTATCTTGATCTTCGGGTTTACAGCTTAATACATCAATGCGTCCGTGTTTGTTCATGTTAATCTCCAATGTTTATTCACTTAATTGTTCGACAAGTTCCGCCAATTCATCGCGTGTCGTGATGTTTTCTATATTGATACCTAGACATCGAAATTTTTCTCTGCAAAGGTGATTAATTCCCTCATGCCAATACGCATTTTATCTATATACCAAGGTAAAAGGTCGCTGTGTGGAAATGTAGTTTTATACATCTGCATATATGTTGAAACAAAATCATCAAATCTTGCTACATAAGGTTTTGCATGGTTTGTATGATGAATTTGGTCTAGGATTTCTAGAGCGACAATTGTTGAATCTATGTCATGACGGCCAGCATTGATGAAATCATTCGCAACTTCATCTGTCATGTATTGGGCAAGATACGTTTTTAACCAGTGAATACCTTCTGCTTTTCCAAACCGTGCTAATGAAAAACAGTACATACTCGTATAATGTGGATGCTTGAGCATCGACTCTCCAATTTGAGGGATATACTGATTCCAATTGGCATATGCGAGTAAAAATCCTAAGCTATTTCGCGCGCGCCAACCGCCTTTAGTAAATAAATTGATGACTTCCTCATGTTCGATGACATCTAAAACTGACTGTATTTGTTGAATATATTTTTGTTGTTCTGCTTCTTCTAATTTTAGCAATGTCCAACCGATTTTTAAGTAGAAAGGCTGTACATATGTTGGATGAAATTCCCATTTATCCATTAGTGTTGTTCAACCTCTCTACTAACTGAGTCAATTCATCGCGTGTTGTGATACTCCGCATATTGAGTAGATAGTCAAGCGGGCTGTCGCTGGCTTCAAGTA
>CAYGTY010000113.1:0-5877 GCA_964352825.1 uncultured Anaerolineaceae bacterium | reverse complement strand
GTGATACTCCGCATATTGAGTAGATAGTCAAGCGGGCTGTCGCTGGCTTCAAGTACGGTGCGGACATTCGGTCCAATCGGGTCACTGCCACCAATTCCCGGAATATCGCCTGATTGATAGCCTCCGAAAAATGCAAAATAGGCTTGATTCAACTTACGGATATTATAACCGTTGGCGACAAATAATGCGCGTTGGTCTTCCATATAGGCTTCGGCTTCATCGACTTTGCCTTCTTCTAACAGCTCATCAACCGTGACCCGTGTTTCATTCATCGTCGCCCCAAAGTCAAAACGGTCTGGGTCAGGTGTCGGTTGCGGTGTATTCGTATCTGCATCAGGGTTCGGTGGCTCTGGTAATCTTGGTGGCGGATGGTCAGGATAATAGCGTTCTAAGACCTTTGCCGCAATCACTTTGCCAAATAAATCTGCGGTGGTCTCATTAATCGTCCGCGCTTCACTAGCGAAGGCATCCCCACCTGTAAAATAGCTTAATCCCAATGGATAGAAAAATAGATAATGATGCGCCCACTCATGTGCAAAGACTTCTACTGCATAACTGATGGATGCCGTTTCAAATATCATGGCGGGGTAGAGCGCAATTCCGCCTAATGGCACAATCAGCGACGACACATTATAGGTATCGTCTAGGAATGTCTCAATATCAGTCGCTTCATCGACACCCAAAGGCACAAGATTCATCGAAATCTCAAAACGAATCTCGTCACGGGGAGATACAATCAGCAAATTGGGGACTTCGGTAAAGTGCATCGACATCGGTGGCAATAACTGTCCTGCAACTCCGAATCCTTCTTCAACTAAGATGGTCGCGACTTGCCCCTCAAGAATGGCTTCAGCAGTCAATTGACGCTGATTAAGACTCTCGCGTAGAGTATTACGTTCTGCTTGTAAATCGGCTGATTCAGCATCAGGATTATCAACTTCGGGGTCAATGTAGATGCGTCTAATCTCTGCTTCGAGTTGTTGTGCGCGAGTTAGGTCAGCCATGTAATCACGGACGTACTGTGCGCCGTCTTCAGGGCTGAGGAAGGCGTGCATCCCAAATAGCGTTTGGTTAATTTTGCTCCCAATCGCACCGAGTTCCCATCCGATGTAATCAAAGCTGTGTTCGCTGATATGAAAGGCGATGGCATAGCGTTGGTTGTTGATATTGAGGGTGGATGCTGGGATAATCCAAAATAACAAAAGCAAGGCAATTGTCAGCTTGAGGTGGCGTAGGATGGCAAGTGGAAATTTGTAGATGTGTGTGTGCATGAGTCCAGTTTAAAGTAGAAAGTTTAAAGCGTAAAGTGGAGAGGGCAAGACGAATCCTGCCCATGATGTATCGCTAATCCCCAAATTCAAATCCTTGAATGCCAATTGCAAATAAAACTGCGGCTGCAACGAGCAAGACACCAACTTCTGGCAAAATCTCGACCAGTCCGCCACCAAAGAAGATAAGGTCATTAAAGCCATCCATCACCCATGCCACAGGGGAGAGATGACCAATGACATTCATGAAGTCTGGTACAATCGCCAGTGGCCACCATGCACCCCCCAATGGCGCGAGTAAAAGACCGAGTAGGGTCGCCATACTATTGGCTTGGTCTTCGGATGTGACACGGGTTGCAATTGCGAAGGTAAGTGCAGTTGAGCATAAAACAAAGGCACTGACAAGAATGACGAGTGCGATAATCGACCCACCATAATTCACACCAACCAGCAAACCAACACCGAGCAAAATTGCATACTGAATCATACCGAGTGTGAAGTAGGTGAGTATTTTACCGCCTAAGATTTCAGCACGGGTTAGGGGCATTGTCGTTAAACGTTGTAGTGTCCATTGTTTGCGCTCACGGATAAGTGTAACTAGACCAGCTAGCACAGTGAACAAGACTTGCATCGCGCCAATCCCCGGGATCGATTGTCCGAACCCTGTCCCAACGCTAGTTTCTGTTTGTTCGCCTTCTTCTGTCAGAATATAACGAATCAGCAGAGGGTCATTGTCAATGAGTTCGGTTGCACGATTGTAGACCGCTTGTTGGAAGGTTTGTTCGTCAGCTTCACTCTCAAATCCGTCACCGAGGTCTTTGGCGATGAATACACCGACCCGTCCTGCCACGAATGCACTATTCATCTTTTCGATGACGGCTGATACGGCTGAGCCAACTGGATTGCCTGTTTGTAGGGTCTCATTTGTATAGTAGGTGATATTGACTGCTTCAAATGCGAGTAAGTCAGATTCAAAGTTTTCTGGAATGACAATCGCTGCGATAACATCATCTACTTCTAGGCGTTCAATCGTCTCTTCAACTGTGATGTCATTGGTGATGTCACAATTTTCGCTCATTGGACACAAAAATAGGTTATCGGATTGACTTAGATTATCGATGAATGTCTTAGAAGTTTCGCTATTATCATTATCGATGATGTCTACAGGGAAACGGAACGGCTCACTGCTACCACTATCACCGCCACCAAATGAACCACCGAAAGCGATACCTAATGCCACTGACATGAAAATTGGAACAAGCGTTAAGCTAATGATATTGCCACGCTCGGAGAAGAAAATCCGCAGGTCATTGAGTGCAATTTCGTATATATTACGCATGATGGATTCCCCCTAATTCTCAATACGACGGCTAAAGAGCCATGTACCGACTGTGAACGTGATTGTGCCTAAGACCATCAACACCAAGATATTTAAACCGATGTCTGTATTGCCGATGGATAACTTATCAAAAGCATCAGACCCCCAATAAATCAATGAGAATTGACTGATGGCGGTTGGGAGTTGGATACCAAATGCACCCCCAAAGAACGCCAGCAAAATATTGACAATTGGGCTGATGATTTGGGCTTGCTGTGCATCTTTGGCGATACCTGCAACCATTACCCCAACACCTGATACCGATAAGGCAAGACCGATGATAACCAGTATGAGATGAACAAAGTTTGTCCCCCATATGAGGGTCAGTTCGCCCTCGACGATACTGGCGACGAGAATTAAACCCACCATCAACATGATTAATTGGAAGATAACCATAGCAACTGTACCGACAAGATTACCTGCTAGCAGATACCAACGTGGGATGGGAGCTACGGTCAAGCGGTCGAATGTACCCTGCTTCTTCTCTTCATAGATATAAAGTACATTTTGAGCAGCGGTGAACATCGCAAAAAATGCTGCCTGAGCAGAGCCGATGCCCACGACAATTTGAACAAATACACTTGCGGATTGTACGGTATTCAAGGGTTTTTGGTCTAATGTGATACTGTTGATACTGCCATCAAATGCGCACGCGAAAGCCGAAAATGTGTCTGCATCGGCATCCTGCATCTGGAGTAATTGAGATGGGTTTGACAATAAAGTCTGAATTGTGGATTGGACAACAATATTCCCTGCTATCATCCGATTGGTCATGCCTTCGAGGATGCTTTTGACAATCCCTGCTGAAATGGTTGAGCCACTATTGGCATAGAGTTCAAGTTCGGCTTTTTCGGAGTCAGATGAATTAGGTGATAAGATGCTGTCTATACTCAACATTTGACCTGATGACATTTGTTGCGAGAAGTTTTCTGGGATAATCAGAACCGCAACATAATCTCCACTGTCCACAGCTTGACGCGCGAGGGCAACATCATCGAGTTGAGTGACTTGCATATCGAGGTCAAATAAAACAGCTTGGTCTTCGGACGTTGTTTCATCGTTATTGACTGGACATTCTGTATCACCGACATTGGGATTGCTGTTGATGTCTACATCCTCACCGCCAATGCTACGGAAAATGGTTGTGATTTGCTCACCATAATTAAAGCTATTATCTCCTAACGCTGTGCCTTTATCGAAGTTGACAATCGCTAGGTCAATTTGTCGTGTGCCACCACCACCAAAGGCTAAGCCAATGATGGTTGATAACAAGAGGGGAGTCGCAATCATGATGAGTAGTAGATTGCGGTCTGTGAATGTACTGTATAAGTCGCGTCGAGCTATTGTGAGTATCTGATACATGGTTAATCTCTCAATGCGCGACCTGTAAGATGCAGGAAGACTGCCTCTAGGTCTGGCTCGCGAATTTCGACAGATAGAATATCAATATCAGCATCATTCGCAATGCGGATAATATCGGGTAGGGCTTTGCGTCCGCGTTTCGCCATCACAGTGATGAGACCTTCACGAGTTTGCCCTGAGCGTATAACAGCGACTGAACTGGTTGAGCGTTTGTCGATAATAGGGTCATCAGTTTCAGTTTCGTGGACAAGATTGACAATATCATAACGGGCTGAGGTCACACCCTCAACTTGGGTCTCGATTTGGCGTAAGATAGGTTCATCGAGGGATTGTGCGCCGAGGCTAAAGATGAGACGGTCTTCTTCACCGACTTGTTCTGTCAGTTCCCCAACTGTGCCGAGTGCGATAATTTCGCCGTGATCAATAATAGCAACACGGTCACTGAGTTCTTGCGCTTCTTCCATTAGATGAGTGGTATAGAGAACGGTCATGCCATATTCATCCCGTAGACGGAACACAGTATCGAGAATACGCCGACGATTTTGTGGATCAATACCGACGGTTGGTTCATCCATATAGACCAACTGTGGACGATGCAATAAACCAACACCAATATTGACACGTCGCTTCATCCCGCCCGAAAAATCATCAACTTTATCATTTTGTCTATCGTTTAAGTCGATAAAATCAAGGACTTCATCGACACGCATACTCAGTTCTTTACCGCGTAGACCATACATTTTGCCAAAGAACTCTAAATTTTGTCGCGCCGACAGATGTAAATAGAGTGCGATTTCCTGCGGGATAACGCCGAGTAAACGTTTTGCATCGAGCGGTTTTTCTCGTATGGAGTACCCACCAATCGTTGCATCGCCCTCGCTGGGGGTGATTAACCCACTAATCATTGAGATGGTTGTGGTTTTACCTGCACCATTCGGACCTAAAAGACTAAATATTTCGCCTTTTCTGATATTTAGATTAATACCTTTTACGGCTTGAATTGTTTTGTCACCAGATTGGTAAGTTTTAACAAGACCTCGCGCCTCGATCATATTATTTGTTGCCATGAATCATTCTCCCTTTTCTATATGATATTCATGCAGTTGTTTGACACGTTGAATAAGCTCCTCACGCCATTCAATTTCCATACTTAATATTCGGATTCCGTATTGAAGCGTGGCATGTGATAAGACTCTCCCTAATGAGTCTGCATTAAAGTCAATATTGCCGAATACTTCATCTTCAACACTTTGGTAAATTGATACCTTTTCGCGTAATTTGTCGATGTAGTGCTGTTGAACAGTTATCATTTTCTCTGCACCAATGGCTTCCCCAAAATAGATTTGACCTGTTTCTGCATCACGGATAACAAGTCCGTCTTCTAATGGGGTTTGTAACCAATTCACTAATTCTTCATGCCCCTCCACAGTAAGCGAATACACTTTTTTGTTTGGGTTATCATCTTGGACAACTGTCTCTACCTTGACCCAACCCTTATCACGTAATTTATAGAGTGTACGATAAATTTGGCTTTGGTCAGTCGTCCAAAAATGTGCCACAGTCCGCTCAAAGCGTTTGTTAAGGTCATATCCCGAATCAGGTTTACGATATAGCAGACCCAATACCAGATGCGGTAACGACATATCACTATCCTTACTAACACATATATGTACTTACAAATAGCTATTTAATTCATTATACGAGGGGTATTGTATAAGGTTGCAGTTTTTAAAAATTTGGTGTCAGATGATTTTATCGTTGAATATTGAATGATTGTTTATAGGCTATTTTGTGCTAATTCAGTAATCCGTTAATTTTGTTGTAGGAATTGAGTTTACCGATATAATTCAAACTATGCTCAAACATTAG
>CAYGTY010000112.1:0-20425 GCA_964352825.1 uncultured Anaerolineaceae bacterium | reverse complement strand
ATGACTAGTTATAGCAGATTCAACGAACGACTGGATATTTCAAATCTAACCGCACTCAAAGCATACAAGCTGTCCAATTCATTGGACATGTTAAACTAGCCTGATGGATTGATCCTCAGGCAATAATGTGTTTATCCGACTGTCTGACTGTTAGCTGATTTTTCTATAACTCAAACCACGAAAGTATGATTTCGCTAGTGAAGCGCATATCTTGTGTCGGTTCAAGGTCATCATCATTGAAGGTATCAGGGATGCCATCAAGCACGCTCAAGGCTTCTGGATACGATACCGATAGCACATAGCGCAGTCGGGAAATTTCGTTTGTCATAAGCCAATTGGCGTTGGGTAAGGCTGTTTTGAGCGCATCTAATGTTTCCGTATCAAGTTGGATGCCGTCTTGCACCCATGCGGTCAAGATTTTGACTGCGGCGACTTGTAATTCAGCCGACTCAGCCAAGAGCATAGCGGTAATCGCTGGATGGGGTGGTTTTATCAATAGCGCGATTGCCCCGACACTGGATTCACTAAGGTTCACATCCCCATATTTAAAATTATCAACCATCACAGGTAAAGCAACTCGAATGAGTTCATCAGGAATATTATCACTGATATGAGCAAGTGTCGTTAGGGATTGTGTGGCTGCCCATCGTATCGCTGTCAGAGGTTCATCCGCTAGCCCTTCAAACACATATTCGATGTCTTCAATAGGTATAATTTGCAGGGGCTTCGCTAATGTCCATGCCATTGCCCAACGCACCCGATTATCCTCATGATTCATCATTTTCTGGATTTGATTTGCATTGGCGTTTTTCCAGAAAGATGCCACCAGTTCTTGTAAGTTGACATGCAATTCAGGGTCAAGCTGAGGTAGATATTCTACAATTGCAGGAATCGCCACTTGACCTAATTTGAGTAAACTATCTTCAAGGGCTTGCTGAATCGCAGGATTACTTGTGCCAAGATGACGCATCATATCGGGGACAGCAGTAACCGCTTGCCATTCCACAAGGATATTGAGTGCGGCGATAATCTCGTCCTCGTGTTGACTGTGGCGTAACATCATTTGCAACTGATGTAAGTCGTCTTGTGTAAATGTTGTCATGTGATGCACCATTTTCTGATTACTGGACTTGTCTATCTCTATCGTATAACAAAAGCCATTACGAAAGTGTAAAAAAGTGTGATGGCGTATAGGACATTAGTCATGCTCATTCATCGGAACTAACATAATCATCATCTTATTATTATCGAAATCAAACGTTGCTATGATACACCTATGCCAATAACTGAATCTTACTATCAAGGACGCTATTAATGACAACATTTCAAGACCTCAGCGACGCAACCTTTGTTTCAATTGAATCGTATCGTAAAAATGGCACGGGTGTAAAAAGCCCTGTATGGATAACCCATGAAGATGGCAAACTCTATTGTTGGACAGGTGCAGATAGCTGGAAAGTAAAGCGCATCCGCAATAATCCTGAGGTCAAACTGGCTGAAAGCGATGCACAGGGCAACCTTAAAAGCGATCAAGTTCCTGCTCTAGGTAAAGTTTTGGATGCTCCGCAAGATGTTAAAACACAGGTGGGTCGCATGGCAAAGAAGTTTGGGATTCGATTTCGGATGTTTCAAATTGTGGGGATGTTGCGCCGTTCCGAGTATGTGGCAATTGAGTTTAGCCAGGCTGCTTAAGCTAATAATGGAATATCCTTTGCATCCACTTTATGAAGGTGTAAGATAATCTTGCGAGACTATTGGAATTATCATTGATCAATAACGCGAGAGACTAACGATGACAGTAAAGCCTCAACATAAATCCTCATCACAAACGAATTGGCGGATGTGGGGTAAGACGACAATTTTATTAGGTATGGGAGTTTACCTTGCGATATTGATTGCAACAGGTAATCTCAGCAATTATATTAATTTGCGTTTTGGCTGGTTGGCATATGTCGGCGCGGGAATATTTTTTGCACTGGGTTTGATTAACTTATACGGCAATATATTCCCACAAGATGATGGCTTAGACGACTATTTAGAACAATCTAAAGGCTATGATATCACATGGGGAATTTTAGCGATTGTTGCATTTCCGCTGATGTTAGCCTTATTTGTTCCTTCGCGCCCGCTGGGTGTTGAAGCAGTAAACGGTGGGATTAGCCTCAAGCCTGTTGGGGTCGATAGTGCCTCGGCTTTTACCCGCAATCCACTTGACCGCAATATACTCGATTGGTTGCGTGAATTTAATCGTAGCGAAACCCCTGCGGAATTTAATGGTCAGCTTGTGAGTGTGACGGGGTTTGTCTATCGTGAGCCGAACTTCTTAGATGATGATTTTATGGTAGCTCGTTTTACTATGAGTTGTTGTGTGGCAGATGCTTCTGCAATTGGTTTGCCTGTGACTGCCGATAATGCCAATCAATTTACAGATGGCGTATGGGTGCGTGTTGAGGGTAAATTGAAGGCAAATGAATTTGGCGAAAACTTCGTACCTGTGGTCTATGCAACAAATATTGAATTAATTGAACAACCGCCTCAACCATATTTGTATCCGTAGAGGCTATCGAATATCTATATCTAAAGTATAGCTGGCTTCAACCATCGTCTGCTGTGCAATCGGTGATATAGCAATCAATGCCATTTCTGCATTATCCACAAGCTGGATTGTCCATGATTGGGTTGTGCTATCAGCTATCCAACGCGATACAGTCAGTTCATCACCAACCGCTTGCACAACTTGAACCCATGACCGCTGTGGTAAACGGTTATCGGTTTGTATCCAACCTTGTACATCCCATGTATCACTATCGGATTCAAAGCTGTCACTGTAGTTTATGGCTTCAATGTGTAAATCATCAATCGCTATCCCATGCCGTATAGATGCCGCGTCAGTGATAGCTTCAAAGCGTATGAGGATATTTTGTCCTGCATAGTCGTCTAATGAAACCATCTCTTGAACCCAACCAAATGATTTCCCTGTATAGCCAATACCATAAGCGCGATTATAAGGATTGCGGTCACGGGTGCTTGACCCGGGTAAGATGTTCCATGTATCCCCATCATCAACACTGACCATGACATAAGCATAATCCCAAAACTCTTCAAGATCATACCATGTGCGAAAGCTCAAAGTAGCAGAGTTCACAGATGATAAATCAATATCGCGCGTCAAAGTTGCATCACTATAATCCGCAGGAACAGCATAAAAAAACTGCTCACCATCATAGGCTTGAGTAGGAATTAATCCGACAGTTTCGGGCTGGCTGAGCGTAATCGTAAAAGAGTCGGCATCATCAAAGCGCAAAGCCGTATAATAATCCGTGCTGTATTGGGGTGTTTGCCCTGTGACTTGTGAAGGATAATTTACGATACTGGCAATCGGGCGGGCTGAGGGTAAATCATGCCATAAGGTTGGATAGCCATAGCCTTTGTTTACATCCAAGAAATAGTTGGCAAGTGTCCAATCTGCAAAAAATTCATCTGCTGATAAGTCTGCGACATCGCGTAGAACTTTATCCAACCCCCTCCATCCGTCCTGTGCTTCATTGCTGAGTTGGCGTAAAGCATCGTCTCCAAAACGGTCTACAAAATAATTTACCAGTAGAAACACTGCACCATAGCGTGGGAAACGACGGCTATCACTTATCCAATGATTAACCTGCACATCGGGCTGATTGAGAAAATTGACAACTGATGAACGACCTGCCTCCCAACCCAGCCGATGTTCCGTATATGTCGAGAACCCTTCATCGAGCCATGTTTCCTCATCTTTATCAATGAAGTGTCTTAACACATGCTGGTATTCGTGAACGATGATTGCAAAAACAGTCGGGCTGAGAATATTATTATCCGATATCGCCGACAAATTAATCATCATCATTTCGTGTTGATTGCTATTGGGTAAAACACTGCGTGGAAAGGCGTGAATATCGGAGAAATAGCCTGCAATCGCGGGGTCTAAGCCTGTCACCATTAAAATATATAGTCGGCTATCTCCATCAATACCTGCTGGTTCTATAACCCCCCATAAATCCTGCACCGCTTGTACAATAGCTGTATCGACAATGTCTGTAAATTGCTCTGCCATAGCTGGGTTCATCTGTACAGTCGATTCCACCCATAAGACCACATGCTCAGATATTGCGCGTACATCGGCTTCTATAATCTGTTCTTGTTGAACCCCAGAATTAATAATAGAGAACAATTTTCTATCTCCAATTTGCCAATCAGGAGCTTGTGAGGGTGGGAAATAATTGACATCAATTCCCCGTAACCGTCGCGCAATGTCAATCGGGTCATTGGATGGTATGGATAGTTGATTGAGCGCAGTAACCGTTGGATAGGTGCTATCTTGGGCAGAAATCGGCATACTCATAGATAGAATAAACACTATCAATACGCCAATAATCCATTGATAACTACACCAAATATATGAAAGCATTATCTTGTACTATGCTTTTCGATTGGGTTTATAAAACCATTTAGAGTTTATGATGTGAACTGACCTCATAACTAATCACATTGCCCGCCCCTGCGACTATATCTGCTAAACTACTACGGAACTCTGCCATATGGGCTGTCTGACCATGAGCAGTTAGCGCATCCTGAGTTTCCCATTCTTCAAAAACACGAAAAATGCTGGGGTCTTCTATATCTTGATAGAAGCGATAGGTGATGCACCCATCTTCTAATTGAGTGGCTTTCTGCATGGTAAGAGCTGCAACTTTAGCTTCCTCGACTTTATCAGCTTTCATTGGAATTGTACCTGACACAACAATCATAATATTACCTCTCTAACAACTTTTATTACGAAACCTCAATGATAATAGAATTTTAATTATCTTATAATTGAGGTATAGATAGATAAACAAACAAAAAACAATATTTTATCAATGGAGAGGATTTGCGATGACATTCGAACAAGTTTCAACACAAACCCCAATCACACGTCAGCTTATCATCAGCCATACACAAGTTGCCCCAACTGATGATCGAGCAACACTTTGGTATGATGACGGTACACCAACCTCTCTTATTTTACGGTCTACTGCCAATAATGACCACACGATAATTGTTGAAGTTAAGCCCATGATGGTACTTGGACGTAAAAACTCAATGCGTGACTATGAAGTAAATATTGACTTGACCGAATTCCAAGCAGTTGATTTTGGAGTATCGCGTTATCATGCCATGATGCTTGCATTAGATAATCGGATTTGCATTAAAGACCTCGATAGTTTGAATGGCACATTTCTCAATCATAAACGTATGCTTCCTTCGACTGAATATGTGATTGTCGATGGCGATACTGTGACTTTAGGGGAACTAGAATTGCTGATTGAATTTGATTATCAAAATGCATAATTGCCTTACGCAGTGACCAGAAAAAAGTAAACTATAATGCAAAATTGGGGAACAAAAACCCATTACAGCATTTCAGCTATTTGAGCTTCCGTTTGATACAATATTCATTCTAACGGTCTGAGACGCTGACAAATTAAGCATCCTATTAGAATTAAATAATGTGTTCAAAATCAACTGACTTTGTGTAACAGGAGTAAGTGATTTTATTATAATTCACCTCACATTTGACGCATTCTTATAAGCAATCTACAATTCAGGCATAAAGTCATCTGCATACAAAAGGCAAATTCTGTGACTGAAAAACCTGAAACAACTGACGCATCCCAATTGGATCTTATGCCCGAAGAAAATTATTATGCCAAAACGGTTGTTGTACCAATTGGGCGACCTGATACTGCTACGCAAATGCTCGAACTGGCTGGTGAAATGGTGCATCCCACAGAGGGCTTGGTGATTGCTCTCATCATCGCGTTGGGTGATAGCGAATCTGCGAATAAAGCAACGAGTGAAGTAAATCAAATTATTGAAGATTTCCGTGATGCTGGTGAAGGACATAAGGTTGAACTGGTCACTGAGATTGCGGTCAGTATTTCGCGTGGGATTTTGGATGTTGCACGTGAACGCAATGCCGATGTGATTATCTTAGGCGTTCAACAATCCACTCGCAGGCAAGTCAAACTGGGAACAGTTGTCGAGAATGTGATTGCAACTGCACCCTGTGGTGTATTGATTTATCGATCTTCTACCTCCCCTTCATTTAGCCGTGTTGTGATTCCGATTGATGGTACAGTTCAGTCAATGACAGCCATGCGCTTAGGTGTTAGTCTCGCTAAGCAACATGATGTCGGTGTACGCCAGATGAGTGTGCAATATAACTATCAATATAGTGCCGAGCATGAAAAGGCAATGAAAGATACCGAAGCCCTCATGCCCAAAGACAAACGACCTAGCAAACAAATTATCGTTGGGCGAACACCCGAACGCAGTATCCTCCGCGACATGACCGATAAAGATCTGTTGGTGATGGGTTTCTCGCAGAAGTCCGATTTTGAACGGCAAATCACAGACGACCTCAGTAATCAACTCCTCAACCGTGCGCCTGGTCCTGTCATCATGATTTCTCAGATTGAGTGGCAAACAGGGATGCGAGGTGCAATTGAACGTAGTTTACTGCGTATCAACCCACAGTTAACACAAGTTGAGCAAAATGAACTCATTTGGAGCGCACAGAAAAACGCCGATACCAATCTGGATTATACGGTGATGATTGTCTTATCGGCTGGGTTGGCGACTTTGGGTTTACTGACCAATAGTACCGCTGTGATTATTGGTGCAATGTTGGTTGCGCCTTTAATGTCACCTTTAGCAGGCTTTTCAACTGGGATGGCAACAGGTTTACTGGAATTAACGCGCCGAGCCAGTACAACACTCGTGTTAGGTGTCTTCCTCGCCCTATTGATTTCGATTGTGATGGGTGTACTATCACCGATTGATTCACCGACACCTGAAATGTTATCGCGCGGTAGCCCTGGGGTATTGGATGCGGCAGTTGCATTGGTTTCGGGGCTTGTAGCGGCTTATGCGTTGGCTCGTAAAGGGATTCCGGCGGCATTGGCAGGAGTGGCGATTGCGGCAGCCTTGATGCCTCCACTGTGTACAATTGGTCTAGGGATTGCACTTCAAAATATTAACCTTGCGATTGGTGCATCCTTACTCTTTTTAGCGAATATCACTTTTATTATCGCCTCACAATACATCACCTTTTTGTGGCTTGGGATGCGCCCTGATGAATCTCGTGAAGGGGTTACAGCCAATTTGACACGGGTCTGGTGGATTCTATTGGCATCGCTAACGGCGTTTGTGTTGTTTGTATTTGTCGGTTTGGGGTCGCGTGCTGTTGATGAAGTTCAATTGCGTGAACGTCTCGATAACGAGGTATTTATTGAAGCTGATGTGCTGGAATTTGATGTTTTATCTAATGTCCCATTGAGTATCGAATTGACGGTTCAATCTGAAGCAGAAATTACATCCGAACAAGTCGAGGCGGCACAAGCGATTATCTCATTAGTATATGAACAAGATGCACAAGTACGGGTTGCAGTCTTACAGATTGTACGTCCAACAGACAGACGTGTTGAGATTGTGGAAATTGTTTTTGGAAGCACGATTGAGTCTGCTGATGTGACAGATATTACAATCACGGATGGCGACCTAACAACAGTAACAGCAACTTTACGCGATGAGACACCACCCGAGACAAGCAAACTGGAACAGGTGCAAGCACAGTTAGGTGTATTGCTCAATAATCCTGTTGAACTCAACATTACTTATCAACCTGTCATACGGACAAGTATCTCGGCGACGGTCAAAGAAGAAGAAACAACGCCATGAACAAATCACATCAAATCCCCCCTCTCTTAATATTGATTTTGTTGGTCTCATGGGGGTTGATGACGATTAACCTTAATTTACCGTGGTGGGAGCAAGGCGGTGATAATGGCGCATGGATTAGTGCTACTGTTCGTAATTATGATCGTGAAGGGGCATTAAATGTTGGTTTGTTGCAAATTTTGAATTACGAACCGACAACGCCTGAAAAGTATAGTGTATATGCTCATCACCCCCCTATTATTGTATGGCAGACGGCGATTGCTCGACAGTTATTTGGTTTTCATGAAATGAGCTTTCGTTATGTTGCAGCTGTGATGACCCTTATCAGTACAGTTGGGATGTATGTATTGTTAAGGCGATTAACACATAATACGACGCAAACACTATGGGGAACGGCTTTATATGCTTTCACGCCGATGATGTTATTCTATGGACGCATGCCAAATCATGAAGCCCCTGCATTGGCTTTTATTTTATTACTCATACCTGTTGTTGTAAATTTATCGAGGCGTATAACACGATTCCAGCTTATTTTGATGGTGATATTCACTATTCTTTGTGCGTGGACAGCGTGGGCTGCTTTAATATTTGTAGGGTTTGCAGGTTTATGGCTTTTGTGGATGAATCCGCGGCGATATTGGAAAGTCTTTTTAGGCTTAGGGCTAACTGCTTTTTTAGGGGTTATTGTGCTAATCGGATATTATCAATCACAGTATCCAAATACGATTCATGCTTTGCTAGAAGCCTTTGTATTTCGTACAAGTAATCGTGAGCTTAGCCGTGATTCTAATTCATTTACACTCTTCGAATTTATATGGGGAAATTTCGCACATGTTATTTTGTTGTTCACCCCCAGTTTATTAGCTTTGTCTGCAATGGGTTGTTTTATATCCTATAAGCGAGCCAATCGTCAATCTCAAGCGATGATACTGGTACTACTCGCATCGGCACTGACATATTTTTTGGTATTCCGTAATGCCACTTATATTCATAATTACTATAAAATTTACCTTGCTCCAGCGTTTGCAATAATGGCATCATATGCAATGGTCATCTATCAACCCTATGTTACACGTAAACGACGAATCGCGATGGCAGTAACACAAGGGCTTGTTTTGGGTGGATTTATCACCGGTGGATTTGCATTTGCTCTTTTTCATCAATCAGCCTATCGTCCACAACTTGACGAAATCCGTAATTTACTAGCTGAATATACAGAAGCAGGTGACCGCATTTACTCTAATATCGATTATGGGCGTAACCCCCTATCATTTTACGCATCAGCACCGCTTACTATTAGCACAACACCGCAACAAATTCTCACACTCGCCTCTGATAATAGTGGTTTCAGTTATGTATATTGTGATATAAGTGCGGATGATTCTGAATTTATCGCTCCAGACATCCTGATAGATTATGAATACATCGAATCCGAGACCTGCCTATATTATGAATTTTGAGCCAAACGTAATAAGGCTGTAAACTTTGTGTAATCGGACAAATTCTCTCTTATAATCAGGTTGATATTTATGATTATGGGAGAGAAAATATGCGTAAACACTGGATTGTTTTGCTAACAGTTGGGATTTTATTAGGGCTAGTTGGAACAGTTATCGCACAACCACCTCCACCAAACGGTACACCGCCCCCTCGCCCTGAAGATGGTAATGGTGAACGACCACCACGTCCTGAAGACGGCAGTACACAAAGCGAAAGTGTCGAATTAGACGGCAGTATCTTACAAGTCACGCTTGATATTACAGGCTATGAGACCTTTGGCAATGCACTTGCACAACAAATAATCGCAGGTGACGGCGCAGGGATAGACAACTATTTTCGTAATAGCGGTGTCGTGATTGATGAAGAAGCTAATGCTTATTATGCGGTGAATGGTGTTCATCCTGTTAATCAAGGGGATTATAGCTCTTATTATCCCAAGTCAATTGTGATGGCATCGCTCGAAGACGATAGCATCATCCGCGCTTATTCCTTTAGTAGTGTGAATGGGCATGATGTTGATATGGAAGCTCTGACCTATGCTGGGGATACTGATAAACTCTATGTCGGTGATGAATATAACTTGATTTATGAACTTGATTTGACAACAGGTGACATTTTACGGGAATGGAACTTAGCTGATATTGGGTTATCAACAAACGTTGATAAGGGTATCGAAGCGATGACCTATTCACCTGATACAGGTTACTTCTATGCTGGTATCCAAGACACAGGGTCAATTCTTGTTTTAGATTTAGGCTTAGAGGCTGGCACAACGGTAACGCAGATAGATGAATTCCAAGTTTCGCAGGGATGGTCACCCAGTGGTCTATTTGCCCATGCTGATGGTTCACTCTATATTGTGTCGATGCGTGGTGGGGGTCAAGAAGGCGACCAAATGATTTTCCAATATGGGACTGGTGGCACAGCTTTGTGTGCGATTACGATTCCAGCCAGTTTAGGAATGACACGCCCTGATGGTATCTATATGGACTCCGCAAACGAGTTTATTTACCTTGTCGATTCACAAGGACCTATCTATGATGGGTCATCTCTATATCGTATCCCGTGGGCTGACCCTTGTAACTAAGCTCTACACAAAAATGATGTGACAATGAACGAGCTGTCTCATTGTCACATTTTGTATTTTATGCAGGTTCTGGCTTCATATCATTCAGCATAATGGTCTCTGCAATATCACGTCCTGCTCTGGAAATCGGTTGGGTCGCTTCATTGACACCTGCCTGCAGCAAGTCGCTAATATCCTCATCATTACGAACTAGAGCGTGAATATGACCTGTATATCCAGTCTCGCGGATAAGTTGTGTAGCTTGTACTTTGCGTGATTTATCAGGGATAAGCAATAGAATCGCATTGACATGAGACATATCAAATGCGCCCCAAAAGTTCGTATCTTGAGAATCGCCATAGATGACCCTTCGCCCTGCTTCAAGGTGGTTTTCAATAATCTGTGGGTCAGCATCAATACCGAGCGGACGTTGGTTTTGGGATTTGAGATAATCATAAGCTGATGTACCAGCCCGTCCCATTCCAACAATCAAATACCCTGTCATACCAATACTAGATGGTATCCGCTCAGGATGGTCTACATCAGGTTCGACTTCGGTAGCAGATTGGTCAACCCATTCCCATAGTTGTTCTGCAAAACGTCCGAGTAAGGCATTGACCATGAAAGATAGTGTCACTAATAAAGCAACCATCTGTAAGACTGCAACAGGAATTAAGCCACTGGTGACCCCTGCCGAGACAACAATCAGAGCAAACTCGCTATAGGCTGTAAGTGCAATACTGGACATAAATGCTGTCCGTGCGGTGAGCTTAAAGCGCAAAAACAAGCTGAAGAATAACACGCCTTTAACAGGTAATAACGCGAACAAGAAAATCAATAAGGGAATTTCATTGAGTGAGGGTAAGCCTGTTAAACCGACTTGTAAGAAGAATCCAATCAAGAACACTTCTTTGAGTGCCCATAATTTTTCGTAGAGTTCATCTGCCAGTGGATGTCCCGATAAGAGTAAACCTGCGACTAATGCCCCCAGCTTGCTATCTAAGCCAACCTCTTTAAATATGACTCCCATGCCTAATGCTAGCAACAAACCGTAGACCAACATCAATTCTTCTGTCCCGCTCCAGATGAGTAAACGAATTAAAATCGGGCGTAAGATAACCAGTCCAACTAAACCAATTGCTAATGGTGAGGGTTGTCCACCACCACTTACGGCTAATAAAATAATAGCAACAACATCTTGTAAAATCAGCACACCAATAGCAACACGTCCATGATAGGCGTTGATTTCGTTACGGGCTTCCAATGATTTCGCAGTTAATACGGTGCTAGAAAACCCAAGTGCAACACCGACCAGTACACTCGCAGTCAAGTCCCACCCAACCAATAAACCAACCCCACCAAAAACAAGGCCGCTAATGAGGAGGTGAATGCTTCCCGTTCCTAGAACTTCAGGCTGAATAATACTTTTGAGGCGTAGATGCAAACCGACGGTAAATAACAATAAGGTCACGCCAAGGTCGCCAATTGATACAATCAGTTCACTATTATCAGGTACACCGACGACTGATAAGACAATCCCTGCAATCAGATACCCAACAATCGTTGGGATTTTAAAAACCTGTGCAACAAATCCCGCAGCAAAAGCAACGGCTATCCAAATAATGTCCACATCATCTCCCTTTATAATTTTAAAGACCCACATCTTTTAAATTATAAAATGATTTTGGATGATGCTGATATTCACTCATGAAACAATAACACATGAAACGGGGTTTGTCGGCTCGTTAGCTTATATTGGCTGATGATTGATGGAACAACTATTTCCTATAAAATCATAGGCGGGGTTGGGTCATTGGTATTTGCATTGTTCATGATGGGGATGGGCTTAGTTGTACATATCATATGGTGTCGTCGCCATAACATTCACCCACTGACAGCCGAGCCAAAAGCACATTATTATGAGTTACGAGGATGATGCTAACATCTTTAACGATAAAAGCATCCAATTGCGTACCTTATCCAACAGCCCCATTTTGGACGTATGGATGACTTGTAGCGGTTCTTCGGCAATTGCTTCCAATACATGCAAATCCGAAACTGCCAACATCATATAATCCTGATTAACCAGTGCATAACCCTGCGCCATCTTCGATACTTGAATCGTCTGTCCTGCTTTTGGATGAGAAGCAATGATGAACAAGTCAGTTTCTGCCATTATCTCCCAGCCAAATCGTGTAAACACTTCAGATACCATTTGCCACGGTATACCATGCTCAAATTTGAGTATCGGTAGAGGTAAATGTTGAATGTTCGGTTTTGCGACAATGTAAGGTTTGGTATAGGGATTTACAGATGGACTTTGATTCATCAGGCTCGCTAACAAGTTAATTATTGGTTTATGTTTAAAGTATAAAAGCACATTACATTTCTAAACATTAAGAAATATAACTTTTACACAATATCTTGTCAATGGACATTACAGATTATTACGTCTGAAATATTCAAGTAAAAACAAATGTTCTTATTCATGATATAATAAATAAAAATCCACTTATCTATGAAAGGATTGATGACGATGACTCTGAAAGAAATACTCAAACAACTTGAAGCTCTTGGTGATGAAAAGGTACGCCTCAGAAACATCAGGAATGGCGCAGGAGATAATCAATTTGGTCTTAAACTCGGGGATATTCGGAAACTAGCAAAGACAATCAAGTCCAATCATGACTTAGCTTTGGAACTTTGGGAAACAGGAAACATTGATGCCCGTCTCTTGGCAATTCTTCTAATGAAACCCCAAAACCTATCTTCTGATGAAGTGGATCAATTGGTGCGTTCCGTCACATTCTTGCAAGTAGCGGACTGGCTTAATGCCTATATTGTAAAGAATCATCCCGATCATGAGAAACTTCGCCAAATATGGATGAAAGATGATGACCCAATGGCTTCCCGTGCAGGTTGGAATTTAACAAGTATTCGTATTGTGAAAAACCCAGACAAACTTGACTTATCAGCAATTCTGGATCGTATCGAATCCGAAATGGGGAACGCAACACCAGAAGCACAATGGACGATGAATAACACACTCGCAGGAATTGGCATCCACTATCCTGAATATCGTGAGCGCGCGTTGCAAATCGGTGAAACCTTAGGAATCTATCGTGACTATCCAGTTTCCAAAGGCTGTACCTCACCATTCGCCCCCATTTGGATTAATGAAATGGTGAGCAGACAAAGCTAAATTTGAAATACCTATGAATTTGCTCGTGCTTGCC
Organism: uncultured Anaerolineaceae bacterium; assembly: GCA_964352825.1. Taxonomy (GTDB): domain Bacteria; phylum Chloroflexota; class Anaerolineae; order Aggregatilineales; family Phototrophicaceae; genus UBA6055. The sequence goes on along the minus strand of CAYGTY010000112.1, from coordinate 6,868 downwards.
GACGGCGTTGTATCGGTGTCAAAATTGTCGGCACTTGTAAACGTTGATGATAAACATACCACTCAATCGACAAGACAAGTAATGCAAGCAATGCGAGGATACCCCAAAATTCACGTAACCCTAGTTGTTCTTCAGCTTCGGTATCCACAACAGCCCCACCCAGTTGAAGCGCGTCTACAGCAACGGGTGTAATATCACTCTCACCTGTTGTGAATAAATTGACTGCAAAATTTTGAGATTGTGTCACGTCACCACTCTGTACAATTTCTAGCGTATAGATGCCGAGTTGATTGGTATTACTGAAAACAAGTGCATTATTATTGACTGCTAAATCTGTAACCTCACCATCAGGCGCGGTCACACGAATCGTATCGGCAAGCAGGGGTGGATTAATAATCACCGAATCCCCAATACTCAAGCCATCAGGTAAAGCAACAATATCGGCTGGGCTAAACCAATCAACCAGATTTGCCATCAATACAGGGTAAGCAATCAAAAGCGGCAAATTAGAATCACGGACATCAAATGGGAGAATCACAACTTGTTGACCGTTGGTCTCTCCAATCAGCAGAATATCCCCACCAGAAGTGGTAATCAATGGTTGCGCCCAATCCGCAAATATTTCACGGAACTTCAATAAGCTCATCTCATCAAGGTCAACAAATGCCGTAATCGGAGAATCTGCCGCAATAATTTCAATATTCGATGTTTCTTCTATTTCGTCACCGACTGCAAATAGAGGGGTTGTCCGTGGAGGATTAATAATGAGCATATCCCCACTTGGCAAAATATCAGGAAGCCAACCGTTAAATACATAAAGGTCAAAGTTATCAGCAGGCAAACGGGTATTGGCAGGGTTACCGCGAAAGGTCTGTGTCCCTGGGAGGCTTCGCAAAACTTGTTCAACAAATAAGTTATTGCCCTCAGACACATAGAAAATCCGTCGTGTGTTGACTTCATTCTGGACTGTCCATGCCATATCATCCAAACTGAGATAATTATTGACTTCATTATCAAATGTCAGTGATGCGGACAATGTTTCAAAAGGTTCGGTAATCGGTTCATCAAATGGAATCGGGAGTTGGCTTTGGGCTGGAATCGTCCCACTCCGTGACAAACTCAAGACATCATCCAAGCGTATCACAAGCGAAATATCAGCAGGTTCATCCCCATAATTGGTAACCTGTGCAAAGAGTTGGGGTGCTTGTCCACCTAGCGCACGAGTTGCTAATGCGGTAATCGCAACATTATCAGCAGATTCCCCGACAGGAACATAAATCGGTTGAGGGATATTGGCTGGTAGCTGTGTCGCTCGCCCAATCCCACCATCAGAAACCATCACAATACTAAAATTTTCCGCCCCAGCAGACCCCGCCGCTGCTAAGGTTAATGCCGTGTCCCAATCCGCTTGTCCGACACCAACACGAATGCTATTCAATCCTAGACGTAATTCTGAGGCTTCTGATGTATATGATGTAATCGGCTCGGCAACCTCACCCACGCGAATTAAGGAAATGCTATCCTGTGGATTCATATTATTGATGATGTCGAGGGCTTGTGTAATCGCCACATCGAAGCGAGTTTGCCCATCCATATCTGTTGCATTCATACTGCCCGAAGCATCGATCAATAAAGCAATCTTCCCTGCACTGATCGTCGGAACAGTTATAAAGGGACGCGCCAATGCCAGAACCATCAATAATAAAATCAACAATTGCAAAAAGAGCAATAGATTACGGCGCAAACGTTGCCAGGGTGTATTGGCTTCTGTATCTTGTATGACTTGTTGCCATAAAAAGGTACTCGAAATCACATACTCTTGCCGACGTAAGCGAAGCATATAAAGCAATATAATAGGGATAGCAAGGGCTAGACCAATAAATGCGATGGGGGCTAAAAATGACATGCGCTGTCCTCAAAACTGCTTATTGCAAAAGCGATATATACAAAAGACTGATATCTGATATAAGTCCTTTTGCGTTACACCTTTGTCTACTTATGTTACTCATTTAATATCTATCCAATAAATGTATCATTCCGCGGACGAATAGATGAGTATCGTTTCTACACAATGAATTTACAAATAGGTTCTTAATAATTTTATTGTAGCTGACAATGAATCTGCAAACCATGTAGCATTAAGTCCAATACCTGCCACCTACATTAAAAATGAGTTTAAAACCGCTTAGAGAACAAGCATTACTTAAGTAAAATTTTGTTCACAATAATGGTAATTTAGTATCAAGTGCGTTATTATTATTAAGAATTTTATTTCAATATACGATAAGCTAGCATCAGGTAGATACATATGAGTGATACATCTCCGATAGGAATAAATAGCTGGTCAGTTGAAGAGCTACTCCAAAAGGCTGGTTTAGCATATTGTAGTATTGATGACCAACTTGCATTTCAAACTGCTGACGCAACTCTTGTACAAATAACAGGCTATGATGCAGATTATCTTATCAGTCATCAATTAACAGATTTAATAGCCAATACATCCAATATTGATTATTCTGAAACACTCAAATCACTGTTATCAGACGACTCAATTGACCTCGTCCAGATACCAATTGAGACAGCAACAAGTCAACAACGATGGATTTCCATTACGCGTTTAGCTCACACAGATAAGCAAATTCAGCTTCTCATTCAAGATACGACCTCTGCCCATACAGCACAGATCCAACGGACAATTACTATTTTCGAGTCGCTATCGGATTCTGTATTGATTATTAACCGTGACAAAGTGATTGTTGAATTTTACCCCAACGACACTATCGGCATTGAACCTGAGCAAATCATCGGGCATAAATTAGATGATGGAATTGTCGCAGAAGATTTGGCACAAGAGGTTCAATATTATGTTGACCGTACCCTTGATACACAACAAGTACAAGCATTCGAGTTTCACTCCTTTATCAATGAGGACGAGACCCGTTACTACGATATTCGTATTGCGGCAATCAACGACAAAGAAGTCGTCACCCTCATTCGTGAAATCACAGACCTCAAGCGCATCCAAGAGGAACTCAGTTCGCATATTGAAGATTTAACAATTTTACGCCAAGTCGATGCGGAACTAGCAGATAAACTCAAGATAGAACGTGCAACTCAACTTGGACTTGATGCAATGATGCGTCTGAGTAATGCACGTAGCGGTTTTGTTGCTTTATTAGAAGCCGAATCATTGAAGTTACTCCATATCATTGGGGCATACGATATTCCCGAGTTGAATGAGTATCTAGAGAGTAATGATACGCTCATCGCTGAGGTGATGAAAACACGTAAACCCCTATGGCTCGTGGGTGATAAACTCAAAAACCACCCATCATACACGCCCCTCATTGAGCGGACAGTTGCAATTATCATCATTCCATTGATGCTACAAAATCGCCTAATTGGGATTGTTAATTTAGAGACAATCGTCACTGATGACTTCACATTTGAAGCCTTTGAATTTTTACAATTGATGGTTGGACGTATTGCAGTTGCCCTAGAAAATGCACGCTTGGTTGCTCAAATCAATTGGCAGTTAGAAGAACAACAACGCCTATATGAAGAGGTCAGCCGTCTTGAACAAATCAAAACCGATATGATACGGATTGCTTCCCATGATTTACGGAATCCACTCGCCGCCATTATGGGGTATTTGGAAATGTTAAATTGGGACATCGAAGAATTCGACCCCACCTATCGTAGTTATATCGCAAATATTGATGAAGCCACCCGCCGTATGCAAAAAATTACAGGCGATATTTTATCATTAGAACGAATTGAAGAGACCGCGCTGAAAAGTACATCCCGTGTCTTTACACTCAATAGCTTGATACAACAAACCTATCAAGAACATCGCCCCAGTGCTTTACTAGCACACCAACAATATGACATTGAATTACCCGACAAAACAGTCGTTGTAGAAGCCGATTCAGTCCAGTTGCATGAAGCCGTTGCCAACCTCATTAGTAACGCCATTAAATACACCCCTCAGCGTGGACAGGTCAAAGTTGTACTTGATGTCGTCGAAAAAACAGCACGGGTACGCGTCATTGATACAGGGTTTGGTATTCCAGAAGACAAACAAGAACGCCTATTCCAACCATTTTATCGCGCACGGACACAAGAAACAGAAACGATACAAGGTACAGGATTGGGTCTGCATCTTGTGAAAAATATTGTTGAGCGATGTGGTGCAACCTTAGTCTTTAAGAGTACCTATAAAAAGGGAAGTACCTTCGGGTTTGACATTCCTATCAGTGATAAAGAAACAACACCTGACGAGACAGAAGATTATGACGATATTGATGGAAGTGTCATGGTCGGCTAGGTTGCATCCTCAGTCGGTCGTTCAATGGCAGGCAAGTTCATCAAATGTTCATTGAGTGTATTTAAGGTCTGCTTGATAATGTCCGAAGTAATCTCGTCGGACATCGCAAATTGACTAATACGATATTGGTCATTCATATTGCTCGACTGAACAACCGTCATTGTATAAGTATCATCCATCTGTATCAGCTTGGGGTATTCATTAACCCAATTATGACGCACCATTTGTAAACTCTGTTCAAGGCTAGTCATCCGTCCATCCAAACGCAATTTCAAGTTTTCACGTTGTTCAAGTGTCAGTCCGTCTTTGTCCGCACTTGTGATGACATGCGCCAAGATTTGCAAACCATTATTTATCCATGCTTCAAGTGATTGATAGTGGGATGGTGTTTGGGGCGTCGGGTTTATACTTTCACCTCGCGCTGTCATCTGCATCGCTTTTATAAAGGCTCGTATATAACGCTTCATGCGCGATTGTATCCTTAGATTTAATTACTCAAAAGTAATATAGGTTTTGCCTGTTCATGGGGCATTTGTCAAGTGTTTGGCATCACAAAAAGATGAGGAATGAATAAAAGAAGCGTTTAAGGCAACCTAATGAGATTGCCTTGATGTATGTATCTACTCGTTATCGAAGAAGAGTGTGACCTGTAATTTACCGAGGCGGATTTTATCGCCATCTTTCACAGGATGAGGTTGGTGAGGGCTAAGTTCCTGACCATTTACCGAAGTCCCATTACTACTACCAAGGTCGAAAATAACGGGAATCCCACCCTCTTTCAAATCAAGTGCCGCATGTTGTCGTGATATACCATTACGAATAGCATTGCACGATATCAAATCCACATCAGGCATCATTGTTGGATGGTCAATATCAGAACGACCAAACACAATTTGCTTTGTCAGTGGAACTGCAAATGTCTTAGGAAATGCTGTGTCTATCACCTGCACTGTAAGGCGTGTAAGCATGATACCCTTCACCGATACCCTTCAACTAAATTTCTTACAACCTATCTTAAGTTATACCGTAATATAAGTTTAAATGTTACTTGCAAACCCTTAAGTTTCATTTTTATAACCGTTTGAATGGCTATTAATAAACATTACAACCAGCCTTCTTCAGTTTTTACTTCCAGCTGTGGGTTCCCTTTACGATAAGGAGCAGGCTCGATAACAGGTTCTTGTGCTTCTGCTAGTGTAATGCGTTTAAGTAAGCGACTACGCAGAACATCACACACATCCCGATGCGTTTCAAACCCTGCGAGATTATGCAATTCATAGGGGTCAGCTAATAAATCATAAAGCTCAGTTTCAATATAGGTATCACTCGCCATATCGTCCCAGCCATCTTTATCTGGCGCAGTCACAGCATATTTCCAGCGAGGTGTACGAATTGCGCGTCCCACTTGAGATTCACTAATTTGGATGAAGGCTTCTGCCTGCCATTCAACTTTCTCACGATTGACCAACGGTAAAATAGACTGTCCTTGCATCTCATCAGGTACAGAAATGCCTGCACAATCAAGGAGTGTCGGCGGTAAATCAATCAGGCTCACCATCTGGCTTAAGCGTCCACCACCTTGAAACCCAGGTCCATGAAAAGCAGTCGGCACACGAATTGACGCATCATGACAAGAGCGTTTATATTCATCATTACGGGTTTTAAAATGACAGCCGTGGTCAGATGTAAACAAAATAATTGTATTATCTAGCATATCAAGGCTGACTAAGGCATCCATCAAGCGTCCGAGTGCCTCATCTAAGCGTTTAATCATACCCAAATAACCTGCTAAATGTTGATGAGTCGAGCCACCTAATGCCGCTAAATCAGAGGGTATCCACTGGCTACGGTATTGTTCAGCATAACCGATAGGAGCAGGATAATCATCACGGTGGTTTTGGTGGTGGGGTTCAATATAAGATAAAAACATAAAAAAGGGATTATCTTGATGCTCGTCAATATAATCAATCGCGGCATCTGTTTGAGCATCCACACGATACCCCGGCAGTTTGACAGCTTCTTCATCATTGTTATACAGCACCATATCATAGGCATCGGACACAAATTCAAGCAAATTCGCTGCCAGCCAGTAGTCATAACCACCGCGCGCTGATGGTGGAACAGCACCATGTAGGCTACTATCCGCCAAATGCCATTTACCAATATAGGCTGTGTCGTACCCAGCTTCATTAAAGTGGTGTGCGAGGGTTTTACTATTTTCGTCTAGCGGAATCCCATTGCGATACGAACCTGTTTCAGTCGCGTATAATCCTGTCTGTAGACAAGAACGGGCAGGACCGCAAACAGGTTGACAGGTGAAAGAGTAGTGCACATCTGTCCCATTGCGCGCCATACGGTCAAAGTTGGGTGTTAAATTAAGTGGATTATCGTGAACGCCAGTGGTATCCCAACGTTGTTGATCAGTGAAGAAAACAATAATATTCGGTTGTTTAGGATCTGCAGAGGTCATTGGTTTCGCGTCTTTCTTATATATCAGTATCCTAAGATTGTGACGCAGAATAGAAGATTCTACAAATCAAT